>NZ_JAAHFV010000151.1:0-14603 GCF_010672755.1 Moorena sp. SIO1F2 | reverse complement strand
CAAACTTAGCTTAGAAATGATTGATACTAATCCTTTTCAAGTAGCCAATAAAACTGGAAACTTGGAAAAGCTGAAAAATAAGATGCGTAAGCATATACAAAATCCTGATAAGTCAGCAAAAGAGTCATTTGAGGAGTTCTGGACTCAAAAGTACTTAGCAAGCCATAGTGAAGAGGAAGGTTTGGGATTTTTTAACACCGAGATTAAACCCTTAATAGAAACTAACTATTACCGTCCAATTGGAGAAAATGGCGAATTCGTAGACCTATTCGGACTGATTGACTTCCCATATTTTATCTTATTTGGTACAGAGTTTTTGGCTCGTACCTGGTTAATCAGTCGCCGTCATTCTGGACTCAAGTGGCAAAATGCCATGCTGTGGCGCTGGTATGACATATTTTTGCTAATACCCTTATGGCGGTGGTTACGAATTATTCCCGTTACCATTCGTTTAGGTCAAGCTAAATTAATAGACCTGAGTGTCATTACCAGAGAAATCCGCTCGGGATTTGTTGCCAGTATTGCTCAAGAGATGACGGAAGTGGTCGTCATTCAAATTATTAACGAAGTTCAGGGCTCCATTAGCCGGGGTGAAATTACCAAATGGTTGTCTCAACAGGAAGTCCGCCCCTACATTGACCTTAATGACACTGATGAAGTGTCAGAACTCACCACCATCATGGTAAAGATGACAGTTGATCAAGTCTTACCCAAAATCCGTCCTGATCTAGAGGCTCTCATGAAACACTATGTGGACATGGGGATTAAACAGTCCACACTTTATCAGGGACTTCAGAATGTACCAGGACTGGGACAATTCCAGAAGCAGCTCACAGAGGAATTAGTGAAAAACATTTTTGAGGCACTCTATGATGGGATTAATACTCTGATACAAGAAGACCCAGTTGCCGACGAACTCCTGGAACACCTACTCAAAAATTTAAGGGAAGTCTTAGGGGCAGAAATTAAGACCAAGGATAGATTACAGGAGATTCAGTATTTGATCACAGCTTGGTTAGAGGAATTCAAAATAAATTATGTCCGGCGCTTATCTGAAGAAGACTTAGATAAAATCTTAGATGAAACCAGAGCAATTCGTCAAAGATTTCAGTAATAACAGTAGTTAAATAAATTTAAGATTATTCCACTAATTAATTGATTATTTTTTTATTAGCGGATCTATAAACTAGGTTAATTGACAGTAAAACCATTCAATTGATGATTGATACCGAGTTGCATTCAAAGATAGTAGATGGGGAGATGGGGAGATTGGGGGCAGATAAAGTTGTACCTTTGATCGCAACTTAGTATGAAATTAAAAAAATATAGAAATAAAAAAAAATAAACATTTTTTTAAATTATTGTAAATAGTCAGAGATCATCATACAGTTTGACCGAATAATGCCCATAAGCTAAAATACTTATGGGTCAACAAAAACCAAGTTGACTTCTAGGGTCAGCTTGCTCTGAGGAAAAGGGCTGTGAAGTGGGAAAGTGCCGACGCACCAGACACCAAGCAGGGATTAGACCTCAAAACTACCCATGTTCAAGTTTTGATCAGGCAAGCATTTGAGCTGCTAATTGCGTTAGCTTCCGGCAAAAGAAGCCCCACATCTCAATGCTATGCCATGAGTGTGGGATTAATTTTGCACAGGGTATGCATGGAATTGCTATAATATGCGTACTGATAAACAAAGCCGTTCGCGTAGCGTGGCCTACGGCCTTAAATGCTGGTTTGTCAGCACAACAGTTTTAAAAAAAAGACATGGAGGCGCGCTTTCCTATGGCGAATTAAATTACGGGGTCGCGCCTCAAGAAAACAGAGCGGCAGGGCAGTCCGTTCTTAAAGCCCAGCGCCTCCTAAGCAATAGCTGGATTGGCTGGGAAGCCTACACTGAACTCAACGAGTCAGTGTGGGAGCTGTCACACTCAAACATAGCAACGGCAAGCTGGTAACTCCTAATCAATGATTCTGCGGGAAGTTTCCGGTTTGTCCTAGGGTTTAGAGTCTTCGAGCCCATGACCTTGTCAACAATAGCTCAGGACCAGTAACTAGAGATTGGGCTTGTGCTAACTAGATGTGCAGAAGCTTTTGGGCGGTTAGACTTCTTGGAGAAGATTTTGCCATGAAGTGGGTTGACCCCACTTTTTTTATTGGATTGGTGCCATGACTCATCCCCTGATTCCACAACTAATCGATTTGGCAACGCCATTGGCTCAAGATTTAGGATTAGAGATTGTAGAGGCTCTCTTCCAGACCAACAGACGCCCACCGGTGCTGCGTGTCTATATCCGCAACCCCATCCGTGACACTAGCTTGGATGACTGTGAACGCATGAGTCGTGCTTTAGAAGCTCAGTTAGATGCTAAGGACATCATTTTAGACACCTACGTTTTGGAAATTTCCAGTCCTGGGATCACACAGGACTTAAGCACAGACCGAGAATTCATTTCTTTCAAAGGGTTTGGTGTGATTGTTCAGACATCTGAACCCTATCAGGGGCAGCAAGAGTGGCGCGGGCAGTTAATTCGCCGGGATGAGAGCGGAGTTTATCTCAATCTCAAGGGTCGTGCGTTTGCCATTCCCCGTCAGCTCGTGTCCAGAGTAAAACTGGATGATGGGGGTTAAATTTTTATTGAAGGTTGCTAGGGGTGCAGCACTTGTTAAAGACAATGGCTCGACTATAGATCTACAAGTGCTTCTCCCCTACAAGCTTCAAGGCTGAGGATTGAAGTTGAACTTGATTTACTTTAAATCCCAAGACAATTGCCATGGATAGATTTAAGACGGAGATTTGCTGATGTCGATAGTTAGTTTGCCTGGACTTAAGGCAATGATAGAAGAAATTAGTCAAAGCCACAATTTACCTAGGTCTGCAGTTCAACAGGCATTAAGAGAAGCACTGCTAAAAGGCTATGAGCGCTATCGCCGTTCTCAACGGCTAGACCAACGATTTCATTTTGACGAAGAATATTTTGACAACTTTGAAGTCGATCTTGATATTGAAGAAGAAGGCTTCCGCGTTTTGTCTACCAAAACCATTGTCGAAGAGGTACAAAATAGTGACCATCAAATTTCTCTCAAAGAAGTCCAGGAAGTTGCCTCTGAAGCACAATTGGGAGACTCAGTGGTTTTGGATGTGACTCCAGACCAAGGAGAGTTTGGTCGCATGGCAGCGATTCAAACCAAGCAGGTGCTCTCTCAAAAACTCCGAGACCAGCAGCGTAAGCTGATTAAGGAAGAGTTTCAAGACCTAGAAGGAACCGTTCTGCAATCTCGATCACTAAGGTTTGAGCAGCAGTCTGTGATTATGGCGCTCAGCAGTGGTTTTGGTCGGCCAGAGGTAGAAGCCGAATTGCCCAAGCGGGAACAGCTACCTAATGATAACTATCGCATTAACTCCACCTTTAAGGTTTATCTCAAAAAAGTCCGGGAAGGCCCTCACCGTGGTCCTCAGCTGGTGGTATCCAGAGCGGCGGCTGGTTTAGTGGTCTATCTGTTTGCCAACGAAGTCCCAGAAATAGAAGATGAGGTGGTCAGGATTGTCGCAGTGGCACGGGAAGCTAATCCTCCTTCTCGTCATGTCGGACCAAGGACTAAAATTGCTGTAGATACCCTGGAGCGAGATGTGGATCCGGTGGGAGCTTGCATTGGTGCTAGAGGTTCCCGCATTCAAGTTGTGGTGAATGAATTACGAGGTGAAAAAATCGACGTAATTCGTTGGTCTCCTGATCCATCTACCTATATTGCCAACGCTCTTAGCCCAGCCCAAGTGGATCAGGTGCTACTAGTCAATCCAGAAGAACGTCAAGCTCATGTTTTAGTAGCAGAAGACCAGCTGAGTTTAGCTATAGGCAAAGAAGGACAAAATGTTCGCCTTGCCGCCCGCCTTACGGGTTGGAAGATTGACATTAAAGATGCTGCGCAATACAAAAAAGACACTACCGACATGTCTAAACAGGATACCCTAGAAGAAGAAGATGTCGATAGCAATGAGTTACAGGAAGATTACCAAGAAGGAGTAGAAACACCAGAAAATGTGCTGGATGCTGAGCCAGTGCTTGATTTGAATACTCAAGAAGAAGAATGAGGAATTTTAGGGGTTAACCCTGAGGTGAGGAAAGTTTTGCCAAGGTTGAGAATGGTAATGGTATACAATGATACCCCTAAGCTTGTTGGTTTAGAATGGTAGTGGAGTGTGGGGTTTCGGCTTTGGTCAAGAATTCTTTTACAGTTTTCTTCCAAGCCAATGAGTTATTGAATACTTCCACTTATTGCTGGGTTAGTCTACTCCCCCTACCCCCTACTGCCGGTTGGTGTGGTGATTTTATTCTTGTGTTAGTCATCCCAGTCTCAAGGGTGTGAGGATCTCTACTATAGTTTTTCATCTTCTGCTCACACCACCGGTTAGCCCACATCCGTACCGCCTTCTGGCATTGATTTTTGGTTTCATTGGGTAACTCAATCAGGTAAAACAGGGCGTTTGCCCAATCGCAAACGCCCTACAAGCCTCCATCTACCGTACCCTTTAAAGAAGGAGGACTTTTGAGATTTTCCAAACCGAAAACCCTTATGAAACCAAACTATCGACGTTGTCTTAGCTGCCGGAAAGTAGCACCAAAACAGGAGTTTTGGCGTATTGTCCGAGTCTATCCGTCACGAAAGGTACAATTAGATCAGGGTATGGGTCGTTCAGCTTACTTATGTCCTCAACTGAGTTGCCTAGCGGCGGCTCAAAAGAAAAACCGACTGGGGCGATCACTGCGTGCATCGGTGCCAAAAAATCTGTACGAAACTTTATGGCAGCGTTTAGCTACCATGCCAAGCCAACCCAATTGAGGAAAATAAAGGGTGAATCTAGCAGCAATTTATTCCATGTATGTTCGTCCGGGGAACATAAGTAATCGTTAGGATACTAAGGAAGTCATTAGTTCTATTGATGCTCTGGTTTCAAAAGGGAGGTGAATTTACTTCGATTATACGCTAGCTACCTTTAAAGGCATACGCGGTGATTAGGCGGTTTAACCGAACCGTCAATTTAAAATGCTGCTTGGCTTTTTTCACAGGAAAGAAGCACGCGATAATAGATAAACTTATCAAACTACCGTTGAGGTGAACACACCAACGAAAAAGCATGGATGGTTGATTATCTGTTGAGCATCGCTTATCTTATCGTTTAAGCTTTCCAATAAAGCTTGATAAAGTAAAAAGTCATTCGAGTAGTTGAGTATGGTTTAACAACACGTAGGTACGACAGGGGAATAGTGCATGAACAGCGGCAAAGTCAGAATTTACGAATTATCACGGGAATTGAATTTGGACAACAAGGAAATTTTGAGCATCTGTGAAGGACTCAATATTGCAGTTAAAAGTCACAGTAGCACGATTACAGAATCGGATGCCCAACGGATTCGCACGACAGCCGAAAAATATTCTGACCAACTAGCAGCTGTAAGCAATAGCGAAGGTGAGTCATCGGCAAATAAAGGTTCTAAGTTAAGCTCTGGTAAATTAGTTCGACGTCCCAAAGGGGAGCGGAAGCAGCAAATTGTGGAGCTTCGTAAGCACAAACGCAGTTCTGGGAATACTTCTAGCCAGAGAAGTAATCAAATGGCAATCCCACCCCAACCTCCCATTAAGCCGACTGCTATACCCCCTCGTCAACCTAGCACTCTCAATCGACCTAAGCAGGTCATTGAACAGGACACCAAGATTAAGCAGGATACTAAACCAGAACTAGCTGCTAAACCAGAACTAGCCGCTAAACCAGAACCAGCCGCTAAACCAGAACTAGCCGCTAAACCAGAACCAGCAGCTAAACCAGAACCAGCAGCTAAACCAGAACCAGCAGCTAAACCAGAACCAGCAGCTAAACCAGAACCAGCAGCTAAACCAGAACTAGCCGCTAAACCAGAACTAGCCGCTAAACCAGAACTAGCCGCTAAACCAGAACTAGCCGCTAAACCAGAACCAGCCGCTAAACCAGAACTAGCCGCTAAACCAGTCCAGAAGATTTCACAGCAGAGTACTGCCTCAGCTAAGATTACAGAAAAACCAAAATTAACTGGACCTCCTGTCAGAGTATCACAATCAAAAAGTCAGCCGGCTAAGGTTGAACGACCGATAAAGTCAAACCAAAAAGGTTCTTCCGGTTCAAAGTCAGTAAAGAGTCCAACTCCTAACAAATCCCCTAACAAATCCCCTGTTATTAATAAACAGTCAACGCCCTCGGAAACATCACCACCAAAGCGTTCTAGTTCACCAAGACCAACCGTTCCTGAACTCCAGCGACCTCCAAAAAGAACCAAACCAGGTCTTGATAAAGACAATTCTCAAGTAGCAGCAATCGATGCTGACTCAACGGGTCTGACAGATGATGGCTCTGATCAAGAGACCAACACCTTAGTCAATGAATCTGAGGAACTGCTCAAGGAGGTCAAGCTCCGGCGACCATCTGTCCCCCGACCTGCTAAGAAAAAAGAGTGGGAGGCAGAAAATGGAGAAGACGAAGACAAAGCCCAGAAGGGTAAATCCGCCAAACTCAAGCGGCGACCTAAAATGATTCTGGATGATGAAGATGATATTGAAACAGAATCAGATCAAATCGATAACAAAATCGATGGTTCATTTTCAGTTAGTCTTTCTCTGGCTCGTCCTCCCAAACCAAAGTCACTACAAAAACAGCAAAGCCAAGCACATACTGCCAGTGTTAACCAAAAGAAGAAGCCTGCTAAAGCCAGTAGTAGCAACAAGTCGGATCAGCGCGATCGCCGTCGTACACAGAAAAGTCAGCCCAAACGCCCAGAACAAATTGTTTTGAGAGACTCACTCACCATTAGAGACCTGGCTAATCAACTTGCTATTGCAGAAACTGACATTGTTAAAATGCTCTTCTTCAAAGGCATAGCTGTGAGTGTTACCCAGACTTTGGATGTTCCTACTGCCACAATGGTAGCTGAGGAAGTGGGAGTCAAGGTCGAGATGGAAGAAGAAGCCTCTGCTGCGACTAAGGTGGAAATGCTGGATGTCCAAGACCTGGAAAACCTCGAGCGGCGTCCACCTGTGGTGACAATTATGGGTCATGTTGACCACGGTAAAACGACTCTACTCGATGCCATTCGTGAAGCAAAAGTGGCTCAAGGAGAAGCCGGTGGAATTACTCAGCATATTGGCGCATACCACGTAGATGTTGAGCATGAGGATAAAATGCAGCAGGTTGTCTTCCTAGACACCCCTGGTCACGAAGCCTTCACAGCCATGCGGGCAAGGGGAACAAAAGTAACTGATATCGCTGTGCTAGTAGTAGCGGCTGATGATGGGGTGCAACCTCAGACCCTTGAAGCCATTAGTCATGCTAGAGCTGCTGAAGTTCCCATGGTCGTTGCTATTAACAAAATTGATAAAGCCGGAGCTCAACCTGATCGGGTTAAGCAAGAATTATCAGAACGGGGCTTGGTTCCAGAAGAATGGGGTGGTGAAACGATCATGGTACCAGTGAGTGCTATCCAAAGGGAAAACTTGGATTCACTGCTGGAGATGATTCTATTGGTCTCAGAGCTAGAAGAACTCTCTGCTAATCCGGATCGACCAGCCAAAGGTACGGTGATTGAAGCTCACCTCGATAAAGCTAGAGGGCCTGTTGCTACCTTCTTAGTGCAAAACGGTACGCTGCGGGTCGGTGATAGCCTGGTTGTTGGTTCAGTTTTCGGTAAGGTCAGAGCCATGCTTGATGACCGAGGACAGCGAGTCGAACAAGCCAGTCCCTCGTTTGCTGTGGAAGTCCTTGGCTTGAGTGATGTTCCAGCTGCTGGTGATGAGTTTGAAGTCTTTGAGAGCGAAAAAGAAGCCCGGGCAGTTGCTGGTGAAAGAGCTCAACAGCAACGTCAATCTCGCCTGCAAACTCGCATGAAATCAAGGCGAGTTACCCTCACTGAATTATCAGCCCAGGCTCAAGAAGGTGAACTCAAGGAACTCAACTTGATTTTGAAGGCAGACGTTCAAGGCTCGGTGGAAGCTATTCTGGGATCCCTCGAACAGCTGCCCCAAAATGAAGTGCAAATTCGAGTTCTGCTGGCTGCCCCCGGGGAAGTCACCGAAACCGATGTGGACTTAGCCGCTGCTAGTGGTGCAGTTATTGTTGGCTTTAACACTACCTTAGCTCCTGGTGCTCGACCAGCAGCTGAACAGGAAGGGGTAGATGTGCGGGAATACAACATCATCTACAAACTCCTGGATGATGTTCAAGGTGCTATGGAAGGTCTGTTAGAGCCAGAAGAGGTAGAAGAACCATTGGGTGAAGTAGAAGTTCGAGCTGTCTTCCCAGTGGGTCGTGGTGCCGTTGCGGGTTGCTATGTACTCTCAGGCAAAGCCGTGCGCAATTGCCGTTTACGAGTGCGGCGTGGTAGCAAAGTTATCTACGAAGGAGTTTTGGATTCCCTCAAGCGTGTTAAGGATGATGTCAAGGAAGTCAATGCTGGCTACGAATGTGGTATGGGTGTTGATAAATTCAACGACTGGGCGGAAAAAGATATCATTGAAACCTATCAGATGGTAACCAAGCGACGGACTCTCTCCCTGAAGTAGGGCTGAGGGGTGTTATTGTCCAGGCATCCCTTGCCGGGTAGGTTGTTTTGTTTAAGGTTGAAGGTTAAAGGTTATTGAGACGAGTTGCTCTGTGGCAAGCTTGCAATTGTAAAGGTTCCATCCAAAGCAACTTTTAACCTGTTAACCGATAACCTCCAACCCTAACCCTGCCAAATTGTAAGTATTAAGTGTTGCTAAAAGCACAATCCTAAAAAAGCAGATAGGATAGTGTACAGGTAAGCTTAATAGTTTACCACTTAAGCATGACCCAACTAGATTCATCTGTATTAAATTTTGGTAAGGTGCATATGGCAAGCTTCGTTAAATCCGAATCCGGACCATTAGATCACGACACTCAAGTTTGGGACAGTCTTAAACAAGCCATAGCCGCTAGTTCAGGATTCCAACGCTGGCAAATGGAACATCCTTTGGGTGAACAATTTCAGGACTATAGTCTTGATAGCCGAGTACGTCGTTACTTACGTGAAACTCTAGAAATGCTTGCCTACTGAAATCCTTAGGGTTTCCTGTCAACGGTCAACGGTCAACGGTCAAAGGCGGCTGGACGAAAGACAAATGAGGAAGGATAATTAGCATTGCTGCTGATTTTGGACTTGACATGGCCTTTGAATATCCTGATGACCTGAAATACCTTGATAGCCACGAATATGTACGGCTTGATGGAGAAATTGCCACTATTGGTATTACCGCCTTTGCCATTGACCAACTGGGTGACTTAGTTCTTCTGGAACTCCCAGAAATTGACGACACTATCGAGAAGGGTAACAAAGAAAATGACAAAAGCTTTGGTACCATTGAATCGGTCAAGGCAGTTTCGGATCTATATTCCCCGGTATCGGGTACGGTGGTAGAAAGAAATGAGGAGATGATCGAGGCTCCTGAACAGATTGCAGAAGACCCCTATGGTGAAGGCTGGTTAATTAAAGTGCGGCTGAATGACCCTGATAACCCACTGGAGGGTGTCCTTTCTGCTGAGGAGTACCGTGCCAAAGTCGAGGCAGAGTAGATTATAAATTGGGTTTAACAGCAAGTAACTTAAGATACAGCTATAGCGAAGGTTCTGTAAAAAGCTGATAAATAGGGTTGTCATCACTACACCCAGCTGTGTAAAGTTGTGTATCTAGAATCAATCTAGCAACACCCCTAGCTTGTCAAATGCTAGGTTTTCATATTGTATATTTAGAACTAAATTGCTTTAGTTCTAAATCGCTTTAGTTATACATCCGGGCTTTGTGTATCTATAGATTTACAGATTTACCAACTTAGGGGGTCACAGCCCTCAAAAGTGACCCCCGCCTTCGCTGCTTAATTCACAAATTGATTTACTATGCAGAATTTGGATATCCAGGATCAAAAAAATAGAGCAAATACTCAGTCGTTGCTGAAATCTGACCCCAATCTTTCCGCATCACAAAAAATACCATCTACCGATGCTTTTGTCAATCGACACATAGGTCCAAATCCAGATGCAATCGAGCAAATGCTCAAGGTCCTGGGTATATCCACTATAGATAGCCTGATTGAGCAAACCGTACCCGCCGCTATTTGGCTTAATCAACCTCTGCAGTTACCAGCAGCACAAAGCGAGTATGCTGCCCTGGCTCAGCTAAAAGAAATTGCCTCTAAGAATCAAGTCTTCCGGTCTTTCATTGGCATGGGATATTACGACTGCATTACCCCACCTGTAATTCAACGGAATATCCTAGAAAATCCTGGTTGGTACACGGCTTACACCCCTTACCAAGCAGAAATTGCTCAGGGGCGACTCGAAGCACTACTCAATTTCCAGACAATGATTATAGACTTGACTGGTCTGGAAATTGCTAATGCTTCCTTGTTGGATGAAGGAACAGCAGCAGCGGAAGCTATGAGCATGAGCTATGGTCTGTGTAAGACGAAAGCCAAACACTTCTTTGTTTCCCAAACCTGTCATCCCCAAACTATCGCAGTGGTACAAACCAGGGCTAGACCTTTGGGAATTGAGGTGATTGTTGGTGACCACCGCACTTTTGAATTTGACCAAGATATTTTTGGAGCTCTGCTTCAGTACCCAGCAACGGATGGCACGATATACGATTATCGGGAATTTATTGATAAGGCTCATGGTGCTAAAGCCTTAGTAACTGTGGCAGCTGACATTCTAAGCCTTACCCTACTTACACCCCCTGGAGAATTCGGAGCTGATATTGCCATAGGTTGTACCCAGCGATTCGGTGTTCCCTTAGGATATGGGGGACCTCATGCAGCTTATTTTGCTACTCGGGCAGCTTATAAACGGCAATTACCAGGACGTATCGTTGGTGTATCAAAAGATGCTAATGGTAAACCAGCACTGCGCTTGGCACTGCAAACCCGTGAACAACATATCCGTCGTGACAAAGCTACGAGCAATATTTGTACTGCCCAAGTGCTGTTGGCGGTGATAGCTTCAATGTATGCAGTTTATCATGGGCGAGAGGGAATCAAACGTATTGCCGATAGAATTCATCAATTAACGGTTATCCTGGCGGAGGGACTGAAACGCTTAGGTTACAGTATTAGCTCAGAACCGTTTTTTGATACCTTGCGCGTAGAATTAAGCGATCGCTCTGTGTCCGGAATTATCGAAGCAGCTGAAGCACGTCAAATTAACCTACGTATTATTGATTCAACTACTATCGGGATTTCCCTGGATGAGACAACGACGGCTGGGGATTTAGTAGACTTGTGGGAAATTTTTGCAAGTTTAGGGGAACCCAGCAGTGCATCCCTACTCTTTACTGTGGAAGAGTTGGCGGCTGAGGTAACAACTAAGGTGACAGCTGATTTTAATCAACCATTTGCTCGCCGTAGTACCTACTTAACCAACCCAGTATTCAACCGCTATCACTCAGAAACAGAGTTACTGCGCTATTTGCACCGCCTGGAAAGTAAGGATTTGGCTCTAAACACCTCCATGATTCCTCTGGGTTCGTGTACCATGAAGCTGAATGCCACTGCTGAGATGATGCCAGTGACATGGCCGGAATTTGGCAAGATTCATCCGTTTGCTCCCCTGTCCCAAACTCACGGATATCAAATTATATTCCAGCAGCTGGAAGAATGGTTAGCAGAAATTACTGGCTTTGCTGGCATTTCTCTTCAACCTAATGCTGGTTCCCAAGGGGAATATGCAGGATTACTCACTATTTGTAAGTACCATCAAAACCGGGGAGAAAGCGATCGCAATATCTGTCTAATTCCTACTTCTGCCCATGGCACCAATCCCGCCAGTGCGGTGATGGCTGGCTTAAAGGTGGTGGCTGTTGCTTGTGATGAGATGGGCAACATTGATTTAGATGATTTGAGGAAGAAGGCCGAGCACCATAGCCAAAACCTAGCTGCTCTGATGGTGACTTATCCCTCTACCCATGGTGTGTTTGAAGAAGAGATTAAAGATATCTGTGCCATTGTCCACAACCATGGGGGGCAGGTTTATATGGATGGGGCGAATATGAATGCCCAAGTGGGATTGTGCCGTCCGGGGGACTTTGGGGCGGATGTGTGTCACCTGAACCTGCACAAAACCTTCTGTATTCCCCACGGTGGGGGTGGACCTGGCATGGGACCAATTGGGGTGATGCCTCACTTAGTACCATTCCTGCCCAAAACCTTACAGTCTCAACCTTCCACTTTATCTATTGGTGCAATTTCTGCTGCACCCTGGGGAAGTGCCAGCATTCTACCGATTTCCTGGATGTATATTGCCATGATGGGGAGTGCGGGGTTAACTGAGGCGACTAAGGTGGCTATTCTTAATGCTAATTACATGGCTAAGCGTTTAGACCCTTACTATCCGGTTCTGTACAAGGGGAACAATGGATTAGTGGCTCATGAGTGTATTGTGGATTTGCGATCGCTTAAAAAGTCTGCGGGCATCGAAGTGGATGATATTGCCAAACGCCTGATGGATTATGGTTTCCATGCTCCAACAGTATCCTGGCCTGTAGCGGGGACAGTGATGGTGGAACCTACTGAAAGTGAGTCGAAGGAGGAACTCGACCGTTTCTGTGATGCCATGATTGCCATCCGCCAGGAAATTAAAGCGATTGAATCGGGTCAGGTAGACCAAAGGGACAATCAGCTGAAGAATGCTCCCCATACTGCAGAAGCCTTGATAGTCAGTGAATGGACTCATCCCTATACCCGTGAAGAAGCTGCATATCCTGCATCTTGGTTAAGGGAACACAAGTTTTGGCCTGTGGCAGGGCGCATAGATAATGCCTTTGGGGATAGGAATTTGGTTTGTTCTTGTGAGGGAATGGAGGCGTATATCTAAGTCCAGAGTCAATGGTCGAGTGTGGGGAGATGGTGAGGCAGCGGGGTATTGGAGCTTTCCCCCACTCGCGCTTTGCTGTGGTTCCCCCCACTCGCGCTTTGCATCAAGACAACAGGTAATCATTTTGTTGATTTGTTGAGAGCTGAGCACTGATGGCTGACTGCTGAGAGCTGACCGCTAACCGCTAAATGCTCACACTCTTCAAAAATAACGTTTCTAAGCACGATGACGAATCACTCCCGGTAACTGGCGCAGCACATCATTTTTATATCGAGCGAATTTTTTAATGGCATCTTGATTGACAATATTCTTTTTAGGAAGATTAACAGTAATCGTTTCTTCCATTTGCCATGGATCAAAGTTTTCCCAGTTTTCAAAGTAGGCTTGCAAGTACAGCCAATAGGCTAGATCGAGCTGAGCATCGTATACAATCAGAATACATGGCATTGGTTCTTTTAACCATGGCTCTATGTCTGAGCGTCCTAGGGGAAAGCCGATTGTTTCTTGATCAGCGGCTAGCATGCTCAGAAAATCGGTTGCCTTTAGCTTGACGTAAATTTTACCATTTTCAAGTTCACAATTGGCATCATAGGTAAAGATAATTAGGTCAAACCCATAAGTGTACTCAAGCTCAACTCGTTCTACTGAGTAACCACATAAGAATACATATCGTTCCACATAATTGATACTGATATCAGCAATAATTTGTTCTCTCGGTCGTTTTTTTGACGTCATTGACCGGAAGCTATAGAAATGGTTTACTCTATAGCTTACAGCAGTTTTCAATTGGGTCAGTACTTTCGTTCTGGGTTTTAGGGAGCACCGAGTAGGGAGCACCGAGTAGGGAGTAGGGAGTAGGGAGTAGGGAGTAGGAAAAAATCCTGTGTACCTGTGTACTGTGTACCTGCATCGCTAAATAAAAGCGATCGCTTATCCCCGTAGACAAGCGATCGCTTTTATTATTCAGAGATTATCCAATGAAAAATCCGATTTAACTACCAGCTAGGACAAAATCCACTTCATCAGCTCCGTCAGTTTGATCTTGACCAGAGGTAATTTGTTCCCCATTCACTTCAACAGCGAAGGGTGTGCTGTCTAAATTGATATTGTAATCCGTTGCGTCAGCAGTGTATCCCACACTAGCTACCATCTTACGACCCTCATCGGTATAGATGAATGCCAACATTTGGTTTTTTTCTTTCTGATTGTCGTAAGCCCAAATGACCATATATTGTTGGTCTTGATAGTCGAATACTTTAGGCGCACGAGTGGGGACATAACGACCAGGAGCTCCAAAGCTAACATCCAAGAAGTTTTGCACAGAACTGTCTTGTACGATAGCGTAGGCAACTTCTTCGGGAGAGGTAGCTTCTGCGTCACCTTCACTTTCGTCCCTCTCTTCTTCCTTATCACGGTTGCGGAAATAATCCACAGCCACTTTAGTTCCGACCGCACCGACTGCTGCTATACCAGCACCCATTAGTATGTTGCGCAGTTTACTCATGTGTTGTTATGGTCTATGACTATCAACGAATTATACTATAGCAGTTCTCAATTCCATAGTGTTTACAGATTCTGGATCACAAAGGGTTTGATAGCACTACTACTCCACTTATTCTTGAGTTTCTCAACTATAAATGGCCGAATTACAAACTTAGGGGGCACACCGTTATGTACATCAATCCGTAGGAACGTATGAGA
>NZ_JAAHFV010000150.1:0-14702 GCF_010672755.1 Moorena sp. SIO1F2 | reverse complement strand
TGGGAGTAGGGAGTAGGGAGTAGGGAGTAGGGAGTAGGGAGTAGGGAGTAGGGAGTAGGGAGTAGGGAGTAGGGAGTAGGGAGTAGGGAGTAGGGATGCATCGCTTTTCTCATACTTCGTGCTCTGTTGACAACAAGGATAGGTTGACAATGTAAACTTTTATTACTGGATTCAAAACTTCTGGACAAAAGAGTGTTAATAGTGCTGATAGACTTCTTTCGTTAGTCTGTAGTCTATGGGCTTACTCAGTTTCTCTATGCCGGTGATTACCCCTGATGCTATATGCTTAACTATTTTCAAAGTCTGCCTTATTCTGTAAAGGTTATTTTAGGATCGTTCATTGTTGGATTTATCTTGGCTGGATTGCTAAATATAAGTTACTTCCCCTCAATTTTAACTACACTTAATGATGAGGGTTTAGTTGACGTTACATTATTGGTTCAAACAGAAGACAATCAACCTATAGAAGGTGCAGAAGTACAATTTAACAGTAAGGGAGCACCAACAACTAAATATACTACAAAAAGTGGCTATGCTGAAATTAAAGTACCTGATCGAGAAAGTGTTGAAATTAATATAACTAAAGAAGGGTATGAAATTTTAGTGGAAATAATTAATCTGGAGGTAGATCCGGACACCAACAGAAAATTCAAATTAAAGTCTAATAAGTTATCAAAGTTAGAGTTGAAGATTGATTATCAACACTATACAGCGGAAAATGAAGTTTTTCCACTAACTCTATCCTTAATGAAACCGGATCTAAACAGTCCTTTAATTCAAAAAATATTGCAAACCATTGATATTGATAGTGTTCCTTTAGTAGCTCGTAATGATGTTTTTAACAACATCAATAAATTCATAAATGAGAGTGGCAATCAAGAAGTAATAAATGTTACTTCGGGTGTTCAGATCGCGAGTCAAGATAAATTGGATGATACTAAAGTATTAGTAAATAGAGAAGAAGGAGTTGGGGACTTTTCATTAGAATACACAAATAATTCTATTAAATTTCTACAAGATGATTTCTGTGATAATTTGAGTTATGCACCGGTTTTAGGTCAATTTAATACCGATGATGACAGTAAATATACATTTTTAATGTATAATCATGATCAAGGAAAAGTACTTGGGAATATTATACAATACCCAAAGCTTTCAGATATTGTTAAGTATGGACAAAAACATTACTATCGTTTGAGTGCCTGTAAAAATCGGGACGTTTGGATTAAAAATATTATTGCTAATAATCCTGAGTTTCGTGGTTTGCTCGGCTTTAACTATCCATTTGTTATTGATATAGATGAATTTTACTCCCGTGGCTGTGGAGGTATTCTAGATATTTTTTTAATTGAAAAAATTGCTTCATTGCCTTATGTTAAATTTATTGATTTTGTCAACAATAATCAAGAACCGGTCAGGATAAGTTCTATAACTTATGATTCCATTAAAAAGAGTCCTTACGAGCTTACAGTTGCAGATCAAAGGAGTAGCATTTTTGAATCTAGTGATACTTGGACACAAGAACTCAACATTTCTTTGAAACCTGGGAATAATTTTTTAATACCCATAGAGTTTGGTTTTAATGCTCAATATATTGAGGAGTATTATCAGAATCTAGGTTTAAAATATTTTGATAAAAGTAAACTTGTTAATCTTAAAAAAATTTATGTTACTAAGGCTTTATCGAAGCCAGAGTCGAAAAAATTTTCCAATACGTCAGATTATAAACAGCAAAACAGACTACTTACGACTCCTATCACTCTTTCTCAAGAGTTTATAAACAGTACTAGTTCTTTAAGTGAATTATCGGAGTTAATTCCTAATAGAATTGCTGTCGGTTCGATTTTAAATGTTAAGTCAATAAAAATAAATGGTAAAAGCATCGATATATTACCACCCAGTGATGAGCCTACTGTCTATATATCCACTTATCTACAGGCTGGAAGTTGTCCATACTTGGTGGTTTATGATCCTAAACAAGATGGCTGGTTAGAACTAGGCACAATTTTATATGCCAGAAAGAATAAATCCTTACAGCAGGAGGAGCTGCATAGCCTGGGGGATAGTGTATCGAAATTTAGGATAGAGGAACGAGAAGCAGAAATTACTTATATTGATGCACTTTCAATTGTTTACACTGACCCCGAAACAGAAAAGGTAGAGGAAGTCATTTATCCAATGACTGAGTTACAAAAGGTGGATGAAGACTATTTTAGTCTACATCAAGGAGAGGCTTTAGAGATTGACTTGGAACAATTTATTCCCGCTAATGCTTCCGATGTCAAACTCAAGATTAATGGTTATTACCAGGTTTTACAGGAAGAGCTGTCCTAATTTGGCCTATGGCAACGATGCTTGAATTATACTCCTAAGCCAAGATTGATAGGACTTTTGGCATAATTTAGTACATTAGTACTGGTTAACTTCAGTTAAAGGATTCGGTTAAAGGTAGAAAGAGGTTTTCCCTTTAACCTTTAACCGTCACCAAGGGCAATTTAGCCCTGCAGTTTCCCAACAGGATTATTCCTTCAAGGGTGTTTCAAATATCACCACATGGTTGAAATTGGGCAGCAAACGCTGAAGAGCTTGCTGATAGGCTTCCGCATCACTGCGCCGATGAAATCGCGCTACGGTTATGCGTTGCATCTTAGGTAGGTGCCGAATGACACACCACGGCTTTAATCGGTCTCGGTAAGTTTGTCGAGTTGATATCATATAGTGAAATACCCCATTTCTATGGGTTGTTTTAAGAAAGGCGATCGCCCAGTAGTTTTGCGGCCTCTTGGGTGATCGCCGAATATTCTATTTACTATTAAATATGTAGTTGCGTAGTTTGTCAAGTCCAAAATGGGATTAATTAGGTTACGAGTTCGAGAATTAGCAGCGGAGAAGGGTTGGACCTTGAAAGAAGTTTCCGATCGTTCTGGAGTAACCTATAGCACTGTGGCTAGTTATGCCCGGCGTGACGCCATGAGTATGACGGACTTTACAGCAATTCTGAAGCTAGCCCGGGCCTTTGATGTTATGGTTGAAGATTTGGTAGAGGTTATCGAAGAGTAGGGAGTCGGGAGTCGGGAGTCGGGAGTCGGGAGTCGGAACCCACCCCTAACCCCTCCCAGGAGGGGAAGAGCGGGAAATGGGGAGAATTATCCCGGAAATTATTGTGTATTTTGATACATATTTTGATTAATTTATACGTAGCGATGCAGCGCGGTCTTGGGAGAAACCCCCATGAGCGACTGCATCAAGACAATAAAAGTACCTACTCGCCCCTTTGTAAAAAACCTACCCTTGTATAGCAGTCGCCAGGGCAGGCGCGGACATGACAAAAGTCTCAAACCTAAATAAGCGCAAGAGTTTGACTTCTGACTTCTGACTTCTGACTTCTGACTTCTGCTATAAAACACCCCACACCACTTGTGATCAAAATTGCGATAGTTTGCAGATACTCGCATAACAAACATGGTAGGTTTACTGGATTGGGAAAACTTAGCAACAAAAGGCATGAAATTGTTTTCTATGCTTTTTGAAACTCTAACCAGTTAAGAAGATTGAAACTCGGCAAACCTTACTTCCTCAAATTCGTTTTTCCTAGCTTATCAGTGATGGATCGCTACATCGCTGCTGAACTCATCCCACCCTTTCTATTTGGTGTTGGCGGGTTTTCATCTATTGGTGTGGCTGTGGGTAGCCTGTTTGATATGGTAGTCAAAATCACTGAGTTAGGACTATCTTGGACAATTGCTGCCCAAGTCGTGCTCTTAAAGTTTCCTGAGTTTATGTCCTATGCCTTACCCATATCAGTACTGCTGGCGACACTAATAGCATATTCTCGCTTGAGTAATGACAGTGAGTTAATTGCCCTGCGCAGCTGCGGTGTGAGTTTATATCGACTAGTTGCCCCTGCTCTGGTGCTCAGCCTAGTGGTCACGGGGATAACTTTCCTCTTCAATGAATTAATTGTTCCAGCGGCTAACTACCAGGCAACTATAACTTTAGAAAAAGCTCTTAATCAGGAAAAACCCTCTTTCGAGGAAAACGGTATTCTGTATCCAGAGTATCAGACTTTTACCCAAACCAATGGCACAACTACTCAGACAATCAAACGCTTATTCTATGGGAATCGATTTGATGGTAATAGTATGAAAGAGCTGACTGTCTTGGAGTGGTCTAATCAGGGGAAGTTGAACAAAATTATTCTATCGGAATCAGCCCTTTGGAACTCTAAGCAAAATACCTGGGATTTTTTCCATGGGTCAATTTATTTTATTAGTCCTAATACCTCTTTCCAGAAAATAGTGACCTTTGATCATCAACAAATCCCATTTCCTAGAGCACCCCTTGATTTAGTCACTAAAGCCCGTGACCCTTATGAGATGAATATTATTCAAGCCATAGAAATGATTCACTTGCTTAAGGGAGCTGGCGATCGCAAAAAACTCCGGATGCTGCAAGTGCGGATGCAACAAAAAATTGCTTTTCCATTCATTTGTATAATCTTTGGCTTAGTGGGAGCAAGCATGAGTATTCGACCTAAACGAATTAGTAAAGGGACTAGCTTTGGGGTCTGTTTAATCGTAATTTTTGGCTACTACTTACTGAGCTTTGTAATCGGAGGTTTCGGTATAGCGGGAATTCTGTCCCCAGTTGTAGCCGCCTGGTTACCTAATTTATTCGGTTTCGGAGCAGGAGGATGGTTATTGTGGCGATTGGAGGGTAATGGTTGATGGTAATTTTGAGTAGGGAGTAGGGAGTAGAGAGTAGGGGGAAGAAAATCGACTCTAGCTCATAAGTACGATCGTCAGTATTCAGCCTAATACTTACATTAATTTATGACCTTGGATGTTAATTTAAAATTCTGTAAGCATTCAGGTGCGTTACACTGTTGTTTTTTTATTCGCTCAAGGGTAAGTATTCAATTCGGTCTTGATATTCCTTGGGAAAGGAAGCTCCAGCAATAATGATTAGCTCTGCGAGGGTTTCTCCAATATGATTGGATGGATCGATTACAAAAATCCCCGGTACGTGCCGACTCTCTGCGAGATGGTCTACTAAATGTTTAGGCATAGATTTCCGATTGTTTGTTACTAAAATAAAATCATGAATCTCACACCAGATTAAAATCTCTGGATCGAGAGTTCCTTTAGGAGGAGCGCCTGGATCGCCGATCCTTCTGACAATAAGTTCTGGTGCTTGGCGCATCAGTTGGGTTCGGTAAAGGGAGGCGATATGCTCGTCCAGTAAATATTGGATCGTCATACAGCGCTCTTCGCTTGGGATGACTCTCGCTCCAGAGCGGCTTCTGCTTTCAATTGCCGGAACCTCTGTCGTGCAGGAGAAGGATTCTGTTTTTGTTCTTCTCGTTGTTGGCGGCAAAACTCTAGCCAGTCAGCTAAGTAAGCGCTGACCTCTTCTTTGTTGTGTAGATAGTAGAGAATAGTGGCATGAACCTGTTCTAAGGTAATGGTGTCAAATTGTTGGGTAATTTCTTCAGGGGTTCTGGCGCGGTAGATATATTCGTAGAGGACGCTTTCGATACCAATGCGGCTACCTTTGATGCGAATGTCGTCAGAGGCTAGGAAGTCGAAGTAGTCTTGGATTTCCATGGCAATTTGCAATTAATAAAAAAAGTTTGAAAAAAAAATATGAGGCGCGAATACAATTTTTAAGTAGATGTAAACTACATTTAATTTTACCGTTATTATTTTTTTTAAGTCAACCTATTCGTTTATAATGGAAACGTGATTGCTAGGGATAAATCAAACTTTTGACCATTGTTTTCCTGGTAAGAATCCAATCGTTTTTTAGCATCCCCAGGATCGATATCGAGGCACGTAAGCATTAGGCTGTTCGCGTAGCGTGCGCGTAGCGCATGAGCTTAGATCTGAATGCTTACAAAATTGTTAAAATTGAAAATAATCAATGGCTATTAACCAGTTGAAATTTTCAATTTTAACTAATCCCAGTTATTCTTAAACTGCTACAGCAGTTACCTTCAGTTCAAAAATCCTATTGATTACATCTTCTACTACCTTATCAGGAGTAGACGCTCCAGAGGTTACTCCTACTACTATCGAACCAGAGGGAAGCCAATTTCGTGCTACTTCCACCTCCTGATGCAGGGGTTTATGCTCGATTTCATCAGCAGAAATAATCCGGTTGACACTGTCAATGTGATAAGATGGTAGTTGTCGCTCAATAGCAATTTCTTGCAGGTGAGTGGTATTGGAGGAATTAAAGCCACCAATCACAATCATCAAGTCTAGCTTTTCTTCTACGAGCTCCAACATGGCATCCTGCCGTTCTTGGGTGGCATCACAGATAGTATTAAAGCTTTGGAAGTGATCATTTAAATTAGACGTACCATATTTCTTCATCATGGTGCGCTCAAAAAGTTTGCCGATCTGCTCGGTCTCGGTCTTGAGCATAGTAGTTTGGTTGGCAATCCCAATCCGCTCTAAATCCTGCTCCGGGTCAAAGCCAGCTGAGATAGCGTTTTTAAATTTATCGAGAAATTCGTCCCGGTTGCCACCATTGAGAATGTAGTTGGCAACGTATTCCGCTTCTTGTAGATTCAGCAACACTAGATATTTTCCGGCAAAGGAACTCGTTGCTACCGTTTCCTCGTGTTTATATTTGCCGTGAATAATGGAAGTGTACTCTTTTTTCTTATGCTTCTCTACCGTATTCCAAACTTTGGACACCCAAGGACAGGTAGTATCTACAATCTTGCAGTCTTTCTCGTGGAGCAGCTGCATTTCCTGAACACTAGCACCGAATGCTGGTAAAATCACTACATCCCCAGCACCGACAACAGAGAAGTCTTTCTTGCCATCCTCAACGGCAATAAATTTTACTTCCATTTCCCGCAAGCGCTGGTTAACAGAGGGGTTGTGAATAATTTCATTAGTAATCCAGATCCGTTCATTGGGGAAGTGGGTGCGGGTTTCATAAGCCATGGCTACAGCTCGCTCTACACCCCAGCAAAAGCCAAATGCTTCTGCTAGCCGGATGGTCACATCTCCCTGTTGCAGCCGATAGTTATTGGCACGAATCTGTTCAATCAGACTGCTTTGATATTCCGATTCCAACTGAGAGGTAACTTCGGCTTCGTGACCAAATCCTTTACGGTGGTAGTTATCTGATTTTTGGAGTGAGCGCTTGAAAGCTTTTGTATCCATTGAGCTATCTGAATAAAATTAATTATCAATCACTGCTATTACTATTAATTTACTTTTAATCAACCTTGACCTTAGTTACTATAGCAATCCTAAATAAATTGTGATAATTTTTGTTCCCTACTCCCTGCTCCCTACTCCCTGCTCCCTGTCCCCTTTGCTATCGGAATAGCTAATCCTTCTTGGAGGATAAGTTCCTCAAAGATTTGTAAACCATAGCGCCAGACTAAGTAACCTTGGGGACTCAGATGCAAGCCATCGGTACTAAGCTCAGGTTGCAGGTTGCCCTGATTATCCGCAAAGAGGGGATAGAGATTTAGATAAATCGCTCCTTCTGCGTGAGCGATCGCTTTTAGCTGCTGGTTCAGATTTTGGATGCGACTGTTGGGGATAGTAAGTAAGCGATCGCGTCCTTCCCAGGTTGCCTGTTCAGCACCATGGGGCAAAATCGATTGAAGGACAATCTTAGTTTCGGTATGGGCTCGCCGCAAGTAGCGAATCGTTAGCCGTTGGTTTTCTAGAATTGCTTCATCCTTGACCCCCCGAATTAGGTCATTGATGCCAATCATCACAAAAATTGCTTCTGGCTTAGTCTGATCCAAAATATCTAAGCGCTTGAGCAACCCTGCTGAGGTTTCCCCAGACAGTCCTTGATTAAGCCAGTAGCGTTTTGGGGGTAGCAGTGCATTGGGAAACCATAGGCTTAGAGAATCTCCCAACAGGACTGTTAACTGTTCCGGTTGTTGATTAGCCACTACCTGAGCTTCCTTCTCCAGCAGTGCCAGCCATTGTTGGTAATTTAACTGGTGTCGTGGCCCTAATTCAATTACTGGCTCAGGGGTAGGATTTAAAATTCGGGTAGTTACCACAGGATGGCTAACTGGATCTGACTTTGACTGGTGATACTCACCCAGTAGTAACCAGGTGAGAGTCACAATCATAAACCCATTGGCAGCAAGGGATAGTAAAGCCCAAGGTGGACAACGCTTCAACTCAATGAACAAAAAATTTGCCTTATTTCTGTTCTAACATCCCTGAGGGAAAAGGTAATACCATCAGTTGACAGTTAACTGTTAACTGTTAACTGTCAACTGTTAACAAAACCTAGTTAAAAGCAATCGGCCATTTCAGCAAAACGCTAAAATTCAGAGCTACTAGCCATGTCTGTAGTACTACTGAAGTTACCCATGCTAGAACTAGGGATCACACTGGATTCCTTGACAAATCCAGCATAAGCTTCCATACCGTGTTCAGCAATATCCAAGCCTTCCAGTTCTTCTTCTGGCGTCACCCGGATACCGAGGGTTAGTTTCAGCACGAACCAGACGATGCCACTAAACAGCACCGTGAAGCCCCCAATCGCTAGAATACCGATGATTTGGGTGCCAAGTTGACCGGCACTACCGGCGGTGAACAGACCTGAATCTTTAGCGAAAAGTCCAACGGCTAGGGTTCCCCAGATACCATTGACCAAGTGGACTGAAATTGCCCCTACCGGGTCATCAATTTTGATGTTGTCAAAGAAGGAAACGGAGAATACAACAATGATGCCACCAATAGCACCAATAATCACTGCTGAGAGATAAGTGACATTGTTACAGGGAGCGGTAATTGCCACTAATCCTGCCAAAATCCCGTTAATGATCATTGACAGGTCTGGCTTACCATCTTTTAGCCAAGCCGTCAAGGTAGCAGTAATCCCACCAGCTGCTGCGGCTAGGTTAGTGGTCACCGCAATATAGGGAACTGCCTCACTAGCAGCTAACTCAGAACCGGGATTGAAGCCAAACCAGCCGATCCAGAGAATCAAGCAACCAAGAGTGGCAATACTCATGTTGTGACCTGGGATAGCACGAGGTTCACCGTTTTCGTACTTACCGCTACGGGGTCCGAGGAAGGCAGCTCCCATCAAAGCCGCCCAGCCACCAACGGAGTGAACCACGGTTGAGCCAGCAAAGTCTGAGAATCCCATGCCACCAAGCCAACCATCACTGCTCCAAACCCAGTGTCCAGTGATGGAGTAGGATACCCCAACAATCAGGATGCTGAAGATTAAAAAGTCTAGGAACTTAATCCGTTCAGCAACAGCACCGGACACGATGGTGGCAGCAGTTCCAGCAAAAGCAGCTTGGAATAGGAAAAATACCGATATCGGTAGACCTGCCGGAAATGGATCTAACCCATAGGTAGCGGGGTCTTCATTGCTGAGGAAAAAGCCCGACAGTCCAATAAATGCGTTGCCTTTGCCGAACATAAACGAGAAACCAATTGCCCAAAACGCAATGGTTGCCAAGGCAAAGACGATTAGGTTCTTCGAGAGAATATTAACCGCATTCTTCTGGCGGCAGAAGCCGGTTTCTAGCATTCCGAATCCGGCATTCATGAAAATAACTAAAATAGCAGCTACCAATACCCAGATAGTATTGAGAGTTCCCTGAATTTCTGCTGGGGTAGGTGCCGCACTATCCTGGGCAACAGCAGCTGTATGCCAAACTAGAATAATTATCCCTGTCAGGGGAATACAGGCGAGCCAGTAGGGGGAAAAGGATTTTGCGATCGCTTTGAATGGCTCTAGATAAGGAGAATCCCACGATGAGCGGGAGGCTTGGTGAGCCATAGGTCGCCTAGATTTTACTAGGGTACCTTTGTTTTTCATTGTTCGCTGAGATTTTGAACTTGTCATAATAAGCGTTAACTTACCTCTCTTTTAGATACACTTCCTCACACTGAGAAACTTCAGGAAACAAATTGTAAAATTAGCCACCGAAACCTAAGAGTCCATCGTTTTTAAAGGACTCATCATGACCTCACCCTGCTACCTTTACATACCTGATTGCTAGATGCTAGACCCCTGTCTGCGCCAGTAATCAGGGAGTTTCGTCAGCTAAAGCCTCGTCTTAAGACAAAACCCTACAAATAACTGGGACTATAGTCAAGGGAATTAAAGCATTATTTGAAATATTTCATTAAAAATTTCATTAAGAAATATTTCATTAAAAATTTCTGCAGGATACACCCTCTACATTGGTAGAGTTACCTGGTTAAGGGGATTTCAAACAGGACTTACACATTTGACCCCTAAATTACCCACTTCTGGGTAACTTTGACATCATTACCCCCCCCATAATTGGGGGCTAGGGGGGCGAAATAAACTTCACCGCGTAAGTCCTGTCAAAGTGCGAACGCCACTTTGTCGCACTCAGCCCCCTGTGAGATGCTGCACCTCCAACTAACGGTTTACAAATTAATCCAGTTCTAGGTTCGAGTAACTGTGTTTTCTTGGTAGAAAATTGACCAAGCAATTTCGATAAAACTGTTACACGATACATGGTTATCAACCTCTCGTGTAAAAGTGATTAGTCCCCAAGACCCAAGTTTAGCAAGATGTCCCAACTACCACACACTAATGCTCACGAAAGTTTGCCGATAATCCGAACTGGGGAAGTATAACGGAAGTGCTTACCAGCTCGCGCTTGTGGTCTAGTCAACCCTAAGAAAGTGTTACCGCTTTCTTAGCCCACTTACATCCTTTCGGATTAGGTGGGGTTATTGACTAGTTGATAGCTTTGTATTTGAGGTGTTTTGATATAATATCTTTTTATGTTATGATTCTGTATCAATAGATACTGTTTTTAACAAAAAATGAGCGTATTCAAAATTAGGTAGATGCCATGTCTAGTCGGGGATCTCATTGGGTGTGGAGTTGGGTGTGGAGAATTGGACAATCTCACGGGTATAAGCCGATCATGGTAAAACTATAAGAATGGGCATACTGTAGACTAGGCATGTATTTGATATGCTCAACGGATTAACTATGGAATTGTATAGATAACAGCAGTGAATCGAATTGACCAGGAATTGGCAACCTTAGAGGAAGCCATCATCCATTTGGCACAGGAATTCCAAACAACCTACTCTAACTATTTGACCTTTTTAGGTCAATGCGTGGGGCAGCAGCTGATTATGGCTGCCTATCGGATTTGCACTCAAGGGTATCCTGAGTCTTTTCTAAATTTGTCGGTTAACAGTAAGCAACAGTTACAGCAATCCCTACGAAAGCTGGCTCAAGAGACTCAAGAACAGTTGCCATCACTCCTCGAACAGTGGCAAGAGTCAAGGTCAGCTACTACTGATGACTCTAATCATGACTTGGATCATGACTCTGATCATGATCCAAGTCATGACTCTGAAAATTATGAAATGTCTTCATCTACAGAAGACTCTTCATGGTTTAAAGCTCCAACCGAGCCATCACCAGCAGCTGAGTTAACGAGTAACCCACGAAATAGCATAGAAAAACTGGAGCAATGGCTCAAGCACCTAGACAGTGGGATCACCAAAACCATTCAAGATGTCTCTGTGGAAGCTAATCGGCTATTGCATAAATGCTCTATTATACCAGACAAATTCCCCCAAGAAATCCTAGAAGCAGCGGTAAAAGTCGAAGCATCTGCGGTCGAAACGGCTGAATCTCCTAATATTATCAAAATAATGATGGAAACTAAAGGTGATCGGGAAACCGATGAATCCAGATTAACCCGTATTATTGCCATTAAGCTGCGCTTATCTGAGATAGAGTTTGCTGAGCCCAACTTGACCCCTGGACGTAATAAAATTAGAGATCTATTAGCTAAAATGAGTCAACTGAAGCGAGAGTATTACAAAAAACAGCGGCAAAAGGCAGTTGCTCAAGCCGAAGCAGCATGGCGTGCCAGCTGGTTTGATGATTAAACTGAGGTAATGATCAATGACTAATGACTAATGACCAATGACCAATGACCGAATTACCAGATTGGGTGCGATTGCAAAAAGCCCTGTCGGTAGAAGCAAGAGTTGGCTTTACTGATTTGGAAGGGAATCAATACCGCTTTAGTGAATTCCTCTGCCTCAGTTTTAGTAAGACTCCTAATGTCCTCACATCAACTGAGAAACGGCGTTGGCAGGAAATCGGCAATCAGTTTGCCCGTTATGCTCAGATGACGCTACAGCAAAGGCAACATCTGGTAGCTGATACTCGCCGCTTTCTCAACGACCTCCAGCAGGACACTCAACGCCGTTTAGCTAAAGATAAATCTCAAACAGAACATCCTATGGTCAGAGTGCCTAAAACCAAGCCCTTGGTGGAGAAACAACAGGCATCCTCAGAGCTTGGTAGTAAAAAAAACCTTGACCTACCACTGGCTAAGTTGGCAGCGGTGGGTAGTAAAAACAGTGAGTATTTAGCACGTCTGGGTCTGCACAAAGTGCGTGACTTGCTCTATTACTACCCCCGTGATCATGTTAACTATGCCCGTCAGGTCAATATGGCTGACTTAGTACCTGGTGAAACAGTTACTATCATGGGTACAGTGAAGCGCTGTAACTGTTTCAGTAGCCCTCGTAATAAAAAATTAACTATTTTAGATATAGTCTTAAAAGACTCTACTGGTGAAATTAAGCTCAGTCGTTTTTTTGCTGGCTTTCGTTACAGTAATCGTAACTGGCAGTATCAACAAAAGCGGCGGTATCCAGTGGGAGCAGTGGTAGCTGCTTCGGGTTTGGTAAAGAAAAATAAATATGGGATTACTCTAGAAGACCCGGAACTGGAAGTATTAGAACATCCAGGGGGTAGCATTGACTCGATGAAAATAGGTCGAGTTGTACCGGTTTATTCCCTAACCGAAGGGGTACCAGCCGACTTGGTGAGGCGGGCGATAATTGCTGCACTTCCCTACACTTATTTGATTAAGGAACCCTTGCCAGTAACCTTTCGTAAAGAATATGGGTTGATGGGGGTTTCTGATGCGATCGCAAACATTCATTTTCCCCAAGATGCAGACACCCTTGCTGATGCCAGAAGGCGCTTAGTCTTTGATGAATTTTTCTACTTACAGCTCGGATTTCTCCAGCGCCGCCAAGCTCAGCGTAAAACCCAAAGCAGTGCGGTCATGGCTCCGATTGGTAAACTCTTTGACCAATTTAATCAACTGCTTCCTTTTGAATTAACTGGTGCTCAGACAAGAGTCATCAATGAAATTCTCAAGGATATGGAATCAGAGACACCCATGAATCGATTGGTTCAGGGAGATGTCGGTTCCGGTAAAACTATTGTAGCAGTTTATGCTATTCTAGCCGCCATCCAATCGGGGTACCAAGCGGCTCTGATGGCTCCCACTGAAGTATTAGCTGAACAGCACTATCGTAAGTTAGTAAATTGGTTTAATTTACTACACCTTCCGGTTGAATTACTAACAGGTTCTACTAAAGTTTCTAAGCGTAGAAAAATTCATTCCCAGCTAGAAACAGGAGAACTTCCTTTGTTGGTAGGAACTCATGCTTTGATTCAAGACCCAGTGAACTTCCACAGTTTGGGTTTAGTAGTAATCGATGAACAGCATCGATTTGGGGTCAAGCAACGGGCTCGTTTACAGCAAAAAGGCCAATCTCCCCATGTGCTGACTCTGACCGCTACGCCAATTCCCAGAACCCTAGCGCTAACCCTCCACGGGGATTTGGATGTGAGTCAGATTGATGAATTGCCCCCTGGTCGTCAGAAGATTCAGACTACTGTACTAAAGGGAAAAGAGAGGAAACATGCCTATGACCTGATTCGTCGAGAAGTGGCTCAAGGACGGCAAGCCTATATGGTATTGCCCTTGATTGAGGAATCGAACAAATTAGATTTGCGGTCAGTAATTGAAGAGCATAAACGACTGTCTGAAAGTATATTTCCAGAATTTAAGGTTGGGTTACTTCATGGTCGGATGAATTCAGCTGAGAAAGATAAATCACTTAGTGCCTTTCGGGATAACAAAAGCCAAATTATTGTTTCAACTACTGTGATTGAAGTGGGTGTAGATGTACCAAATGCTACCGTAATGATGATTGAAAATGCAGAACGGTTTGGGTTATCTCAGTTACACCAATTACGGGGTCGTGTGGGTCGAGGTTCTGACAAATCTTATTGTCTTTTAGTAAGTGGTTCTAATACTGAAACAGCTAGACAACGTTTGGGGGTATTAGAACAGTCCCAGGATGGCTTTTTTATCTCTGAAATGGATATGCGTTTTCGTGGTCCTGGGGAAGTTTTAGGTAAGCGCCAATCCGGGTTAGCAGATTTTGCTCTAGCTAGTTTGGTAGAAGACCAAGAGGTATTAAATTTGGCGAGGGATGCAGCAGAAAAGATTATTCTTCAGGATGAAATATTGGAGAATTACCCTTTAATGAAAGTCGAGTTAGAGTATCGGTATCAGTGGTTAATGGATGGGACAATTATGACTTAATTTACCATAGAATTATTTGATAAGTTGGGAGTAGGGAGTAGGGAGTAGGGAGTAGGGAGTAGGGCAGAGGGAACAAAAATTAATTCTCATAATTACTACACGGATACCTATTAATAATAGAAATTAATAATGGATAAAATGGATAAACGGTAATGGTTAACTGTAAAAGCAACTAATTAGTTTTATTATTTGGAGTTAGTTTTTGACTTCAAAGATATGGTGTATACAGGGGTTCTTTAGTACCTTGTTTAAAACCCCTGTA
>NZ_JAAHFV010000015.1:0-26745 GCF_010672755.1 Moorena sp. SIO1F2 | reverse complement strand
TTCCCGGTGGATCGGTCCTCGAGACATCAGCAGCCGAAGCATCAACCGCTCCCTCGGTGAGCTCATCGGACGGGCCGCTCATGTACCCAGGTTGCCCGATTCAGCGCCGAGGAGCGACGAAACGACGTTCGAATCACCCGGCGCCGGAGATCGTATCGTTCACCGGATCATGCCGGAGCTCGGGAACCAGGCCGGCCGACTGCAGCCGCTTCAGGGCCGAGAACTCGGCCACATCGATCACGACGCCGTCGCCCGGCTCACGGTTCACGATGAACGTGACCACACAGTCGTCGCAGGTGTCGGTCTTTTGGCGGGAACACGTCCCGCAATCGATGGTCATACTCATGGTGCACAAACCTATTCGGGGTCTGTGACATCCAACGGGCAGCCGGGGTGCGCGGTGATTGGGTTGGACCCCGGGGCGAGTCTCGCAGCCGGGCCGACAATTGTGTTTCTTACTCCACAAATCAAGTAACTCCAGGTTCAGCTTAGTCCGGGTGATATCATCCAAGGCTCCAAAGGGCTCATCCATCAGCAATACCTTGGGAGAAGTAACAAGAGCTCTGGCAATAGAGACTCGCATTTTCATGCCACCGGAGAGTTGACGGGGATAGGATTGGGCAAAACTTTCCAGTCCAACTAATTGGAGCGCTTCTTTAATAGCATTATCAGCCACTTTTTTAGAGACCCCAGCCAATTTAAGAGGCAAACGAACATTTCCCATTACCGTTGCCCAAGGCATTAGTGCTGCTTCTTGGAAGACAAAAGCTATCTCCTTTTGGTGGGCGCGATCGCTCCATTCTATGTTTCCCGAACTCATAGTGCTTAGTCCAGCAATGATGCGTAGCAGGGTACTCTTGCCACATCCCGATGGTCCTACCAGACTGATGAATTCGGACTTATTGATGTTGAGATTTAGGTCTTTTAGCGCTACAGTACCATTGTCAAAAGTTTTGTTGACATGGGTAAGATAAATAGCTGGTTTTTGGTTCATTTATTGTCAGTTATTAGCAATAGACTTCTTGCAGAAGTCGGTAACAGGTAACAGCGGAAAAAAATTTATAAAAACAGTATCATAAAACTACTTTTGCAAGAGATATAATCAGTGATTAGCAATCCGTTAATATTTAAAATTATCAATCTGGCTTGGCAAGACTAGATATAAATTAATCTATAATAATAATATCTAATTAACTTGGATATTAACATGTATATAACTAATATATAATGTTAACTAATTTTTTGTATAAAAATCTACTCCTTTATTGACAAATTCCAAGGTGTAGGCTTGTTTGTAATCAGTCTTTGCATCAAGTACACCAACCGTAACTAACTCATTGAACAAACTTTCCCAACGTTCATCGGTCATTGCCCCAATGCCAAGTTTTTCGGCATCGCCAGAGATGATAATACCATAGTCTTTAAGCTTATCCAGACCATAGGCAATGAGGTCATCCTTCATCTCTGGATTATCTTTTTTGATCAGCTCATTGGCTGGTTCGGGATTCTCTAGATAGCTATACCATCCTTTGATTGATGCATCAACAAATCGCTGAACCAGATCGGGGTTAGTTTCAACGAGTTTCTTCGTGGTTTCAATGGTGAAAGTATAGGGATTATAACCAGCCTCTGCTAAGGATAATATATTGGGCTTAAAGCCTCCTTCTTTTTCTATAATGTATGGTTCAGAGGTCAAAATACCCTGTTGGGCTGAATTTTTATCTACTAAAAAAGGGCTAACATTGAAGTTGTAGGGGCGTTTCTGGTCATCTGTAAAACCGTATTTTGCCTTGAGTAGGGGCCAATAGGTTGTGATGGCTCCAGGAGCCATAAAAATTGGTTTACCTTTTAATTGTGCCAGAGAGTCATTGCCTACCCCTGGATGAGCCAATAGAATTCGTATTTCTTTTTGGAAGATACTTGCTACAGTAATTTTGGGAATACCTTGTTGCACTGCTCTAATAGCATCAACAGCCTGTCCCATACTTAAATCAACTACTCCCCCCAGTAATAATTGGGTGGGATTGCTCTGAGGACCTGTTGGTTGTATAATAACATCTAGGTCATAGTTTTGATAAATTCCAGTAGCGACAGCCTGATAAAAACCACCGTATTCTGCTTCAGCTTTCCACCCCAAAGCAAATTTTATTTTATCTAATTTACCTTTTTTTTCTGTAGTTAATGGTGTAGAGGTTTGATTAGTACAAGCTGCCAAAACACTACTACCAAGAGTTATCGAGCTAAGTTTAATGAATTGGCGACGCTTAATTTTATAGATTTCTTTCATACAAAAATTGAACCGGCTAGAGCAGTCATTGAGATGATCTGGTTGTGGTGGTTTTAAATGGTGCAGCTTTAGGCCAACTAGAACGCTCTGGTAGGGAAAAAGCTTGAGTTTGGTATAGGTTCGCGATTAGCAGCTTCTAAGATAGTGGGTAATTTACCTAAGTTACTACCGATAGCGATCGCATTAAGCTGCTACTCCCTAAGCTGTACTCACTAAGCTGTACTCACTAAGCTGGTACTTTGTACTTGCCATTTTTTATAAGCTCACTATCACTTTCGCGTTTAAACCCCAACAAACACACTGATAGAAATAATACCATACTCGCTCTAATTAATTAAATATAATCATATAGCAATATAAAAATATTACACTAGCCATATATTTTAAGCTAACACGCATCTAAATTGAATCTGTTCATCTTATGAAACAAACCATGAAACCCTCTCCCCACCTCCATTTCCCCATCTCCCCATCAGCCTCAACCCAAAAATTAAGTGCGTGACAGCTTAGGCAGGGGATTGAGGCAGGTTCTGGACGAAAGAGGGAGTTACAATGAACGTGACGCTTTTTTCTCACAGCCATGAGGAGTTATTAAGAAAATGGAAGTAAAACTGGTTTTAGTGGTACTAACAATTGCTTTTACTGCTTTGTGCCTGTTTTTTGGGACTAAGAACGGATTTTATGATTCAGACGATTATCACGGCAACGGCTCTGCACACTAAGCTTCCAGTATTTACTTTAGCTGTCAGCTGTTGAGCTTTCAACAAGCATTCATCGTGTAGTCTTGGAAAAACCCACGCATCTGGCATCACAGCAGAGGCTAAGGGCTAGAAGCTGACCAAAGAGCGTGGAATGTGAGGGGGCTAAGGGGGTTTTCCCAAGCCCCTGCTTTCTAGGCATGGGGAGTGTCAAAAAATTGAAATCCTCACTTAGAGGGACTTCACCAGTCCCTCCTTAGTTAACTTCCTACTGTGGTAATGTTTTTGGCAACCCTTATCCCCTATTGACTCTGACCTCGAAAGGAGGGAAACTAGGTGAGAATTCCCCACACCCACCCTAAAGGGTAGGGTTTAGGATTATCGTAGACTCCAGAGTGATCTCTAGGGTATATCCAGCATACAAACCCCTCTAAATTGGTACGGAGTGACAACTCTACCACGTTTGTTTTGACTGGGGAAGAATCCGTTGAATTTTCCGTTCAAGGAAGATACAGCCAACGGAAAAATAGTTTCACCTTATTTTCCGTTGGCGATCACCCATTCTGTCTGCCTCTTCCAAGGCTTAATCATTCACCCTTCCCTGATTAGTAAGACGTGGGTTAACGGAGCCGGATTAGCTAAAATCTAAGTTGAAGCTCATGAGCAATCAACGCCCAGTAGCATCCTCTGATCAGGATGACCGATTAACCTGCTTTCCTTACGGTGTTGGTCATGGTGCAGAAGGGGTTTGTTTGTTGGTGCAGATGGGACCACACCGCATTCTCCTTGATTGTGGATTAGAAGACATTTCCCCCCTACAGATCGATGGGATACCACCAGCCGATTTAGTCCTGTGTAGCCACGCTCACTCAGACCATACTCAGGGATTGCTGGCTCTTCACCAAACTTTTCCACAATTACCAATTTACGCCAGTGAGGTAACGACTCAACTATTACTACTCAACTGGCCGGAACTGCCTCCTGAAGATATTCCCCCATTTTGTCAAGCTCTGCCGTGGGCTACCCCTGTAGAATTCTGCGAGGGACTCACTGCTCAATTGTTCCCAGCTGGACACTTGCCAGGAGCAGCAGCATTTTTACTCACTTACACCACTCACCATCGAACTTACCGACTGCTTTACACCGGTGACTTTTTCCTGTCGAACTCGCGGCTGGTGGAGGGATTATCCCTTGAATCACTCAGGGGGACACAGCCGGATGTGGTAATTGTAGAAGGCAGTTATGGCACTGCTCGACATCCCCATCGGCGGCAACAAGAAAATCAACTAGTAGAGCGTATTGAGCAGGCAATTGCTACCAATAACTCAGTTCTGTTACCAGTGCCTACCTTAGGTCTAGGTCAAGAAATCCTCATGCTCCTGCGCTCTCATCACCACTTTACAGGACGCGACCTGGATATTTGGGTCAATGGAACCGTGGCTGCTGGTTGTAATGCTTACTTAGAACTGCTGTCTCACTTTCCCACCTCAGTACAAAATTTTGCCCGACATCAAGCCTTGTTTTGGGATGAGCGGGTACGTCCTCGGGTGCGGCGGTTAGATCCCCAGCAGCGAGATGCTATCGGTAAATCTCCCTGTATTATCCTCACTGACTTAAACATGGATTGGAGGGAGTACTGGCAGCAAGAGAACCCTTCTTGGGTTGTCCTGCAACCGGAACATCTTAAATCGTTGGATCCAATGGATGACTACGGATGGCTTAAGGTTGAAACTTATCTGCTGGCTCAACATGGGGATTGTCTGGGCACCACCCAGTTGATTCATAATCTTCGACCTCAACATGTGATTTTTGTTCACGGCTCCCCTACCTACCTAGGTGATCTTGCTGGTTTGGAAGAGTTACAAAATCGATATCACCTCCATACGCCAGCAGCAGGAACACTCGTAGAACTTCCCATTGGTGATACCTTTATCAGACCAGCTCTACCAACGGAAACGAACTATGAAGGAGAGTTGAATGAATTAGATACACTTGTCTATATCACTCTTTCAAGAGCGATCGCAACGGATCCCCGTTGGCAAAATTTCGCTGATACTGGTTTAGTAGAAGCCCGCTGGCAAGGAGAAGAACTGGTCTTGCGGGGATTGTCACAACGAGAACTACTCAAACAAGGGGGTAAAGCCAAGATACCAATTAATATTGAGTGTTGTGGTAATTGTCTATACCAAAGAGGCCAGCGCTGCTGGAATCCAGCCTCAGCTCTCTATGGTTTTAAAGTAACACTGGAGGGGTACTGTCCAGTTTTTGAACGGATAGAACCCCTTGAGTAACGAATAGTTAAGGGAAAATTGCTAGCTAGTTGTGAGTTATCAATTTTCTCTTAACAGTTGTCCATTAACAATGAACAATCTAGTCCTGATTTAAGTCTTGGGAGCGGGGGTGAATTTGTTCAGCCTCCGGACAATCATCAGAGACTATCGGATCAACATTACCTCGGAAAACAGAAGCTAGCTTGTGACTCACAGAGCCTATGCTTTCCAAGCGGACCATTTCTTCCCAGGAACTGATCTCATCCTCTTCGTCTGTTTCATAACGAATTGTGACTAAATCTCCCTCGATATCAACAATGCGGGCGTGTTCAATCCAACGTTGCTGATCCCGCAAGAAAACGCAGACCTCACGACCATCGCAGCAGAGTTGATAAATCTTGCGGTGTAGCATATTCGGCTTCTCCTGTTGCAGATAACTCTTCGTTTTACTGGTGAAGTAAGCGGTTGCTTGAACTCTCCCCGGTTTAAAAACACGGGGATTCTAAGCTGATGTTGCTACGCGGCTTGAAACCGCGCTTGGCGCGCTTTCCAATGGCGAATAAGATTCGCCTTGGGTCGCGCCTCTTCGCAACGCTTACGATATGACCTGGATAGAGACTCCAATCCATATCGTTGCGGCACGTTCAAAGATGCCCTACTGACCTTGGCTAGGTTGATTTCTAGCTGTGTCGCTACTTTTAGTAACGGGATAAATCCCGATACGCTCCACGCCCACCCTGGCGAGCAATCCCTCGCCAGGGTGGCTAACTCTCGCTCGTGGCTTTTCTGTTTCTTTAGAAACAACTTTCTTTTGACATACTTCCCACGAATATAATTGGCGGGATTCTCTCCATCATTGTGATGATGAGATACAATGGAAGGTTATAATAAACCTGAACCACCAGAGTAGGAATACTCCAGATCCTTTGTTTGTTGGCTCTGGCGACTAAAATACCATTTACTTGAGTAGTCGAGCCGCCATCAGCCGCAAAAATAAATTCCAAGAATTTAAAGGATTAGCAATAATTGTAGCTCACTCCTCGTATCCCCAGCCCTAAAGGGTAGGGGTTGGCTTGAAATCATTTTTGGTTAACTTAACATGGAATCAAGCGGGTTTGTCTATTCCTTGTTAAAGATTAAAATAGCTTAATAGTCTTTTATGTTCATTGCTTGAGAGTAAGGCATGCATTAGAAGCGAGCTTGAGTTTGAGTTGATCAACGCTGCTCATGTCATTGATTACTTTTTTTATACATTGTTTTTATGCATTGTCTTGATGCAGATCGCGAGTTGGGGAAACCCCCTCAGGTCGGCGCTACATCCCTTAATTCAGTAACCTACAGAGCCCTAACCCATTTCTCCTGCTTGCCAGCAATGGTGCTGTAGTCTTTAAGAGATGGTTTTTGGGGGTATGGTTACTCTATAGTTATTTGTAAACTTAGATTCCACTAGCATTCCTATCCAGAGAATGGAGTAAGAATTTCAAAAATACCCCAAGTTGAAACATAGGGGATTATGAGCGGATGTTGCTCAAGCGGTTAAAAACCGGCTACTAGCAACGTTCACAGTAGGATTTGACTCATACTGCTGTGGTGGTTTAAACACACTAGAAACGACCTCAGCTCAAAAAGAGCTGTGCCGTTACCTTTAGTCTTGTTACCTGTTAGGTTTCTCACCGACTTGGCTATTTATAGGATACAACAGGATAAATCCTACTGCTTATTAACATCGGCCTGGATAAAGCCTTCTGATCCAAGAAGCCAACATTTTGGTAGGTGTCTAGAGGTTTGAAATACCAATCATTGTGACATAGTGACAGATCCTAAACTTATTCTTTAGAATTAGTTTAGGCTTGGCCTTTGGCCACGCTCCGCGAACGCAACCAATCCGGCTATTGCTGAGGAGGCGTTGCGCTTTAAGAACGGACTGCCGAGAGACGAAACCTTAGATAGGGTCGCCTTTATGGTTAGTCGGCTATGCATAAAAGGGTTAAAACTTTTTGATTAAGGCGACCCTATCTTACGGTAACTTCAAACCCTGCCGCTCTGTTTTCTTGGTCTTTTTTTTAAGACTGTTGTGCTGACTTGCCCAGCATTTAAGGCCGTAGGCCACGCTACGCGAACGGCTTTGTTTATCAGTACATATATTATAGCAATTCCATGCATAACCTGTGCAAAATGCATCCCACACTCATAGCGAAGCACTGAGATGTGGGGCTTGTTTTGCTGTAAGCAAACAAACCAGCATTCTCGGCTTTGCTTGCTAGTAAATAGAATATAACATTTTTAAAAAGACCCTGTGCAAAATTCATCCCACAAGAAAGCGCGAACGCGCACCCGTGGCCATTCCCGTAGCTTGGCCCCCATAGGGTGCCAAGGGTCGCCGATTTGGGGATTCTTTTGCCGAAAGCTAATCCCTGTAATTGCTTGGCACTAAGCATGAATTTTGAAAAAAAAACTGCCAATCTGCCAACCTGCCATCGGTCGCAGTCAGAGTCACTCAAAAATAGGCTCTTGCTGTGACCAAAAGTGCTTAGGCACTCAATAGACTGATCAATCTGATTTTAAATCGTAAGGGAGAAAAGCCAGTGTTTGAGATCCTACGGAGTCAAGACCAATACGAAACTTACATTCTCACTGACCACAATGCCCAGTCTCGATTAGAAGTGGTTCCTGAACGGGGTGGCATTGTCACTCGGTGGAATATCCAAGGTCAGGAGATTTTTTATCTTGATGCTGAACGTTTTAAAGATCCCAATCTGAGTGTACGGGGTGGCATTCCCATCCTCTTCCCCATCTGTGGAAACTTAGTTAATGATACTTATACATACCTTGGCCAAGACTATACTCTAAAACAACACGGCTTTGCCCGTAATTTGCCTTGGGAGGTGACTGATAGTGCAACGAATGACATGGCAGTGTTGACTCTCACCCTCAAGAGTAATGATCAAACTCGCTCTGTCTATCCCTTTGACTTCGAAGTTACCTTTACCTATCGATTAAAGGGCAACACCCTAGACATTGATCAGCGCTATACTAATCATTCCGCTGAACCGATGCCCTTTTCCACAGGTTTCCATCCCTACTTCTTGACGTCTGACAAAACTAAACTCGAGTTTGATATTCCTGCATCGGAGTATCAGGAGAAGCAAACTCAAGCAGTACATCCTTTCACTGGCAATTTTGATTTTAGCTGTGATGAAATTGATGTAGCGTTTGGGCAACTTAGTGATAAGAGTGCCAGTGTTACTGATCCCGAAAGGGGATTAGCGATCGCATTGACCTACACTGATGTTTTCTCGACGTTGGTCTTTTGGACAGTTCAAGGCAAGGACTTTTATTGCCTTGAACCTTGGAGTGCTCCCCGTAACGCTCTTAACACTGGGAAAAATTTAACTCACTTAGCTCCCGGAGAGAGTAGTGAGGCATCGGTGAGGCTAACGGCGAAATTTTTCTAAATTTCCCTAGACATTTCCTTATCAATGTGATATTCTTAGTAAAGGTATGTTTCAAAAAAGCTTACCGGGTCGCTAACTCAATGGTAGAGTACTCGGCTTTTAACCGATTAGTTCCGGGTTCGAGTCCCGGGCGACCCATTTTTAGCTAACTGTTAGTTAGCAGCATATGTCTATTGATACAAATTCTAGGTATGAGGCTAATGGTATGAGGCACTAGGTAGGTGTTAGGTACTAGGTAACTATGAGGTACTAGGTACAACAGGCACACTTGACCACCTCTGTTGTTTAAGAGGGATACTTCCTGGGCTGGTCAGAACCCGCTCGCGCCAACGAACCTTAATTTATTGATCCAATCAGAAAGGTAACGAACTCTTCTCAAAACTCTTAGCAAAACTACCTATACTTTACTGTTTATCCAGATTTTCCCCAGGGGTACTTGGGGATTATTTTATAGATTTGGTAAGTTTTGTCCAGTTTTATAGACTCAGCTTTGTCTAGATGATCTAATCAAGAAATTTGAATAAAAGCTGCAAAATATCTTAAGATTATCTAAAGAATTAACCTTGTCTAGAAGCAACTAGATTGACATGTCTGGACTGGCGATTCTGTTCACGAGTCACTAGGGAGTGTCAGACGTGAGGCTTCTCGCCGGAATAGCTAACAAACAAAGTTAGGAGGAATATAATATGGCACTTGTACCCATGCGGCTACTGTTGGATCACGCAGCTGAGAACGGCTACGGGATTCCAGCATACAACGTTAACAACATGGAACAAATCCTGTCTATCATGCAGGCTGCTGAAGAAGCGGATAGTCCGGTAATCTTACAAGCTTCTCGTGGTGCCCGCAAATATGCAGGTGAGAACTTCCTCCGCCATCTGGTCACAGCAGCGGTGGAATCCTACCCTCATATTCCCATTGCCATGCACCAAGACCATGGCAATAGCCCAGCCACCTGCTATTCGGCAATTCGTAACGGCTTCACCAGTGTGATGATGGATGGCTCCTTGGAAGCTGATGCTAAGACTCCAGCCAGCTTCGATTACAACGTCAGTGTTACTGCCGAAGTAGTAAAAGTTGCCCATGCTATCGGTGTTAGTGTTGAAGGGGAACTGGGTTGCCTAGGTTCACTCGAAACCGGTAAAGGTGACAAAGAAGATGGTCACGGATTTGAAGGAACTCTGAGTCGCGACCAACTATTGACCGACCCCGACGAAGCAGTTGAATTTGTTGAGCGCACCCAAGTTGATGCTCTAGCTGTAGCTATTGGTACTAGCCACGGTGCTTACAAGTTCACCCGCAAGCCGACTGGAGAAATTCTTGCCATTAGTCGCATTGAAGAAATTCATAAGCGTTTGCCTAACACTCACTTGGTGATGCACGGTTCTTCCTCTGTGCCTCAAGAGTGGCTTGACATGATCAACCAGTACGGTGGTTCTATTCCTGAAACCTATGGTGTACCCCTTGAAGAAATTCAAAAGGGTATTAAGAGCGGTGTTCGTAAGGTTAACATCGACACAGACAACCGCTTGGCTATCACTGCTGCTATCCGGGAAGCTGCTGCCAAAGATCCTTCTAACTTTGACCCCCGTCACTTCCTCAAGCCTTCTATCAAGTATATGAAGCAGGTTTGCTTGAAGCGTTACGAAGCCTTTGGTACTGCTGGTAATGCTAGCAAGATCAAGCAAGCGACTATCGATGTTTTTGCAACTAAGTATGCCAACGGTGAGTTAAGTGCTGTGGCGAAAAAGGCTGTAACTGCCTAGTTTCTAACGCTTCACAGGAAAACCTTTGCTGTTTTGGTGAACCAAAAACAAGCAGAATTATTTGGGTAGCTGTTAAAGTTACCCAATTTTTTGTTATTAGTGATTAGTTATTAGAAAATTTGCTATTTTAAGACACCTACAGCTGTCTTTGATACTCTTCGAGAATATCGATTAGATCCATCTGACACTGCATGGGTAGCAAATCTGCTAGGGGAACTTGCCGTTTACCACCACCTAGCTTGACCTGAATGCTTTGCAGGATTGGCATCATCTGGTCTTCTGTGATTGTATTAGTGTTATCGATTAGTAGGGGATAAAATTGTTCAGCCAAAGTGGTATGTAGATGGGCATCCCTAAGGTAGAGATGCCATTTGGCTACATCAATATATACCTTGTCGCCAATTTCAGCAGCGAGAGTTTCAATTGCTTCTGTAGAAGTTGGATTAGCCATGGTAATTAGCTGTTTCTAATTAATTACATGTTGGGATATCTAAGGTATAACTAAAGTTGATGGTTGAAAGTTGAAAGTTGAAAGTTTAACTAAAGTTTATTTGCTGGCTTTCTGTTAACCGTCAACAGTTAACCGTCAACAGTTAACCGTCAACAGTTAACCGTCAACAGTTAACCGTCAACAGTTAAGCGCCAACAGTCAAGAAAAAATCAATTACTACAATTATCTTGGGTGATTTCATCCTTGAGGGGATTCGGTTGGAGGTTCTTGAGTAGGCAGGGGGGTATAGTTTGCGATCGCAAATATATAAACCCCATGCCCTACTAAAATCAATCCCCACAGACAAGTAAACCAGTATGCCCAAGTCCATTGAGCATACTGTATAGTTCTGAAGAACCACATTCCGGAATTACAAGCAGCAAAAATTGCCACATGTACAGCAAAGTTCATGCGGTCATCTAGACGACGGTAGGCTGGATCACGTCGATCAGGTTTACGAGGCCAACGAGGAGGCATAGATATTTGTCAGTTTTGAGTTATTTAGGGGCTTGATCTGATACCGACCCTAGTCAGTTAATTTAATTTTAGAACCTAATGTTGGATTGAACATGATCCGAACCAAACAGTTTGTTCCTTTAAATATTGCAGTCATGACGGTGTCCGATTCCCGTAACGAAGCCACGGATAAGTCGGGTAAGCTGCTGGTTGAGAGTTTAACCCAGGCGGGGCATCACTTAGCGGAAAAGGTTATTGTTCCAGACAACATCTACAAAATCCGTGAGGTGGTTTCCCGATGGATTGCTGATGAATCCGTACAGGTGGTGTTGACTACAGGAGGAACTGGTGTTACAGGTCGAGATGGTACACCAGAAGCGATTCAACCCCTGCTGGATAAGGAAATCCAGGGCTTTGGTGAAATTTTCCGCATGATTTCCTACCAAGAGATTAAGACTTCTACTATCCAATCTCGTGCCCTGGCTGGTGTGGCTAACGGAACATACATCTTTTGTCTGCCAGGATCTTCTGGAGCTTGTCGGACAGGTTGGGAGCAGATTATCAAAGACCAGCTCGATTTGGGCAATTCCCCCTGTAATCTCGTGGAACTGATGCCACGTTTGCGAGAAACCTAATCTTAGCCATAGATTTCCTGTTGAAAGGGTAATGGGTAACTAAGTGCCTGAGTGGATCAGTGCTAAGTGCTGACCCAACTTAACTTGAGATCATTCCTTAACTTAGCAATCGCCTGAGATTTCGTAATCGCCGGATTTCCCTCCGGTCTTACTCAACAGGCGAATCGATTCAATCGCGATAGACTTTTCCAACGCTTTGGCCATATCGTAAAGGGTCAAAGCCGCAACAGAAACTGCTGTTAGTGCTTCCATTTCGACACCAGTTTCAGCTTTAGTAGTCACAGATGCCTGAATCTGATATCCCGGTAGTTGGGGGTCAGGTTCGACTTGAACTTCGATCTTGTGTAGGGGCAAGGGATGACACAGAGGAATCAGTTGAGAAGTTTGCTTTGCTGCCATAATCCCAGCCAGCCTAGCAGTTCCTAAGACATCACCCTTGGGGGCATTACCAGATTGGATGGTGTTGAAGGTTGCGGTTTTCATCCTTACCTGAGCAGCGGCTACTGCCTGACGTTTGGTAAGCGCTTTGCCAGAAACATCGACCATCTGAGCTTGACCTTGACTATCGAGATGGGATAGCGAGCGATTGATTTCCACAAGAGTATTGCAAAATTTTTGATCTATGTGTTATGATAAGTAACTGTTGACCCACAGAAAAGTGGCAGCAGTTAAGGGCTTGTAGCTCAGTGGACTAGAGCACGTGGCTACGGACCACGGTGTCGGGGGTTCGAATCCCTCCTAGCCCGTTTACTAAGCTAAGGCATTCTAGTGTCTATAGCATATAAATCCCGTTCACGACCGATGGAGAATCTGAGGGAACGGGATAAATTTTTGTTGGACTGGGTCATAAAGATAATCAGTGCCAAAAATGCTATACCAGCACCACAGGAGAAAATTCCTTGATATCCTAACAGGTCGGCGAAATAACCAAAGATCGGCCCAGCTAGGCCAATCCCTAAATCAAAGCCACTAATGCAGACAGCGAATACCTGACCCCGTTCGTCAGCAGAGGAGCGGTCAGCCATCAAAGCAGTCATCATCGGTATGAATAGTCCAGTGCCGGCTCCTTCTAATAAAGCAGCTAGTAAAAATCTGACTCCCGTTTCAGCCTGGGAAATCATCAACATTGAGATGATATAGCAAACCACACTAGCGGTGATAAAAACTCCTCGTCCATACCGATCAGATGCCTGACCAGTTAATGCACGAATCATAAAACTAGCGATCGCAGCAGCTGTGAAAAACAATCCTGGATTGAGATTAATACCAGTCTCTCGAATAAACAGAGAGACAAAGCTAACTTTTGTTCCAAATACTATACCGAACAACAGCATTACCAAAGCTGGAATTCCAAGAGGAGGGCTGGTTAACAACTGCCATAGTTTGACCCATAGCTGCCAAATCGAGTTTAACCAATATCGATGTCTTCCCTGCTCAGGTGTAGGATACCTGATTTGTTCACGAATCTGACTGCCGAACAGCACACCCAGCCCACCTAGAGCTGCAGACACTAAGAATAAAACACTGTAGCTAGCCTCTTGTTGTAGAAAACCCCCCAGGGCTGGTCCGAGACCTAAACCAATCGGTGTTGCCAAACTCATGTAACCAATTAACTCACCCCGCTTGTCAACAGGGGACAAATCGGTTACTAGAGCCATATAACCGATGGTAAACGCCGCAATACTGATGCCATGAAACACTCGAACCAGCATCAACAGACTAATCGACTGGGTAAATAGATAGCCCAAAGGCGCTAGAGCTACAGCGCTAGTACCAATAATTACTACCAGCTTGCGACCGCGCAGGTCTGCCATACGCCCCAGTGGGTTTCTAAACAGCAACAGACCAATGGCAAAGCAACCCATTACTAGCCCCACCTGTTGCTTGGTTCCACCCACGTCTTGAATATATTGCGGCAGGGTTGGCAACAAAGACGATAGGCTTGACCAAAATAGTAGACCAACAGTAAATAAAATCAGCAAACTTTGACGTTGCTGCCCTTCCAGGGTCTGAAAAACTTTCACGCGCTCTATAATCCTGACCAAACTGGCACTTGAGATAGTTAGATCACATCCGATTGAATAATCATCATAGTCCTTATGGGGTAATCAGTATTTGCCCTTTGGCTGATGGGTAATTGTCAATTACCCATCAGCCAAAGGGCTAACATCCAACAATCCAGGAACTATTTGGGAAGTGATTAACCGGACTTAATATTACTTCTCTAGGGCATGTCGTCAGTTAAGCCAGATGACAGAAGCGGCGAGATGAATGGCTCCCAAAAAATTACGAGCAGTTTTATCATAGCGAGTTGCTATTGCCCTGTATTGCTTAAGTTTCTGAAAAAAGTTTNCCGTTCCCACTGGTCCGAGACGCAAAGCATAGCGGCGTATCATGATAGCACAGCTCCTGATTGACTAAACTCTCTACAGCTACCGATTCTAAACTAAATTGATACCTATTTGATGACACGCCCTAGGGCTTGACCGAGAACACAGACCTCGATTACCTCTTCCAACTCACCTGCTCAGTGGTGATCAACTACGACTAACACCTGACTTACCGGCACTGGCAGCCAGGATTTCCATTACTGAGTTATTGTCCATCCCAGCTCGGTAACGCTTCATCTTCAGACTCTGTTTGGAGGGTACCTGCTTGAGTAAACTAACACTTAAACGTCGCAACAATCCCAGGTTCTGTGCCGCATATCCGCATAGGTATCCGACTAGCATCTTCGCCAAAGGTGACATCAAGCACCCAATGCAGACTGTTCTCAATACTCCAATGGGAGCGAATCACCGACAGGACTTACGCAACTGGCACAGTGGATAGCTTAATATAGTACTAAAGTACTATATTAAGCTACGTCTGTGATCAGCCCTTTTTCAGATTAGTAATAGTAATTAATGGTCGTTCGTTTTTTAATTTTTATGATAAAATTAGAGGAGGGTGCTTTAAAAAATTCAGTTAGTGATGAAATTTACTAAACTTAACTATTGTCAATACTTATTAAGTAGCCACCTCAATTATACTCTCACCAATTTAGCCGAACATTTAGAGCAGATTAGCCATGTTCAAATTAACCGTTATCTAAAAAATGAGAAGTTGACCCCACGCTTACTGTGGGATAATGTCAAAGACTTAATTGAAATAAATGAGCAAGCCTATCTAGTTTTTGATGACACAGTAATTGATAAACGATACTCTATAAAAATAGAGATAAGTAAACGACAATATAGTGGTAATTCCCATGGTATAATCCAAGGAATTGGATTAATAAATTGTATATATGTCAATCACGAAACCAAAAAGTTTTGGGTAGTAGACTATCGTATTTATGACCCAGAACGGGATGGTAAGACAAAAATAGAACATGTTTTGGATATGCTCCAAAACCTTGTCTATTCTAAGGATTTGCCATTTAGAACTGTATTGATGGACAGTTGGTATGCCACAAATAAAATAATGTTATATATCGAAGGTTTGAGAAAATATTATTATTGTCCTCTCAAACGGAATCGACTTGTGGATGATACTGGCAATCAATAAGATTATCAAAGAATTGAATCATTAGTTTGGGATGAGAAAGAATTAAACTCCGGGAAACTAGTAAAAATTCAAAAATTTCCCGGCTCCAAAAAAGTGAAACTTTTCCGGGTAAGTGTCTCCACCGACAAAACGGATTTTATCGCTACAAACGATTTATCTCAGAGCTGATTCCTAAAGTAAAGATTAAGAGGCTAATCGACGAATCATCAATCGAATTAGAGACCCATAAATCATTGCCTCACTATTCTCGACATGCATCTCGTAATCTTTGCTCAGACGGCGATACCGATTTAACCATCCAAAAGTTCTCTCAACCACCCAACGTTTGGGTAAAATCTCAAAAGTGTCAGTAAGACGTTTAATGACCTCGACACCCGCCCCACAGAGTTGCCGAACAACCCGTGCAAAGTTCTGACCCGAATATCCTCCATCTACCCAAACTATTTCTGTCTGAGAAAGTTCTTCTGAGTTTTCGCGCTCTTACTGTAGCTGCTCCCAAACGTTCTGGGGCATTGCCTTCAGTCACTAACACCCCAATCATTAGACCTTGAGAATCTACTACCAAATGGCGTTTACGACCTTTGACTTTCTTGCCGCCATCGTACCCGTACACCTCCCCCTTTTTTCCGTCGTTTCTACCGACTGTGAGTCTGCGATCGCTACTGTTGATTTTTCAAATCGTCCCAACTTTTCTCGGAGTTGGTGTCGTAGTGTGTCATGGATTTTCGGCCCATATCCTAGGCGTTCCCATTTCTGGAAATATTTGTATACTGTCCCGTGATGGGGGAAATCGTGGGGCAACATTTCCCACTGACAACCAGTGCGCTGTACATAGAAGACTCCATTGAGAATTTCTCTGAGGTCTACGGTTCTAGGTCTTCCAAATCCTTGGGGAAGCGGTAACAACGGTTTAATAATTTCCCACTCTCGGTCACTGAGATCGCTAGGGTAAAGTCGGCGGTGTGGTTTGGCAACTTCTGGAAGACGACTCATCAAACTTTTCTTCTCTAGAGTTAGCAATATTGAGGTGAGTGTGCTGAGCTTACTTCCTTTTGCTCGCTGTCCAGTTTTCCTTTATTTTCTCTTTAGGAATCAGCTCTCAGAATTCTACGGACGTTGTACAAAAAGAGTGTAAGGTTCGATGGAAGGTTGAGGAGTTTCATCGAGAATTAAAACAATTGACTGGTATTGAATCATGTCAATGTCGCAAGGGTCGTATTCAAAGAAACCATATTGCTTGTGCTATTTTAGTTTGGCTCAGACTCAAAAATTTAGCTTATAAAAGTGGTCAAACAATTTATCAAATTAAGCATGGACTCTTTTCGAATTACTTAATTAACCAACTAAAACGTCCCGACATTACTATGTCTATAGTTTAGTTATTACACTCTCGCCGTGCTCTAGCCCCACCATTAGTTGTGCCAGTTGCGTAAGTCCTGACCGAGTTGTGTCGCTGGGCATCGCCTTCCAGGCTGCTAATGTAAAACCGCACTTCAAACCTGGTTTTGTTCCATAACTTCTGGGTACTCTTGACCATGACAACCGTCTCTAAGCCCGCCCATTGACCTTGCCGAGGCAGTGGTGGTAATTGACTCACGGGCACGACCCAAACTTGGCGAGTTTCTATGCGATGATGTCCACTGTCTATGGTTTCATCGTAGCTGTACTCAATCCCCTGCCAGTTGTGGGCTTGTGCTTGCTCGAACCAAGCCTCTACTTGTTGGCTGAGCTGACCCTGGTTGCCTTTGAGTGCCAAGACATAGTCGCCTTCTGCCTGCTTGAAATGCCTACGCTATGGCGATTTGGGTGCCCATGGCATCAAGGGTGACTACCGCCCCCTTGAGGTTCAGCAATTGCAGCAGGAGCGGCACTGCTGTGATTTCATTGGATTTGCTCTCCACTTTTTGCGCTCGCTAAAACCAGCCCATGTTCACTGCTCCAGGCACTCACACTCTGTAACGCCTTCAGTTGACCAGCTCGGTCATAGGAGCCTTTGGTGGTCTTGCCATCGATATGAATCAACTTCAGGGCTAATTTCTCAGTAATACAGCTGACCCAACTCAAGAAACTCGTCTCGAGCTCCTGGGGGTCTAGCAGACCAAACACCCGACCAAAGGTATCGTGTGACGGAATCCCATTGGGCAACTCTAAAAACGTCTCCAGCCACACTTGCTTAGCTTTACCGTAGGTTTCGATGGCCACAAACCCATCGGCACCGGAGAGCACCGCCAAAATGGCAATCGTGATCATGGCCACCAAGGAATGTTTCTGGGTTCGCTCCACTCGGGGATCTCGCAAGTGCTGAAAATGCTTCAGAACACTGTTTTTCAAGATTAACGCTTCACGCTCCTGCTGAGCCTTCACAAAGCCTTTTGCCATAATGACTGACTAGAGAATGCAAATCTTGGCAAATCCAACGGTTAACCGCAACATCCGCTCTGGGACAACCTTGAACACTGACTCGCTATCATACCTATACTCCCTGTAGTTTGTCAAGTACGATTTATACCAAATTAGATGCGATTACCCTGGGCTTGATAGTTGTTTAGCACCCTACCTGCTACACCATATAGTAGACAATATTTTCCCTTACCCTTGGTCTGGTCTCTATGTTCAACCTCGTCATTTGAGGCTTAAACAAACGTTTTGGTCTATCAATAGAGGTCCTCTAAAACCTCATGCTGCCTTAAAGTCCTCTCATTGCCCAGCTATTGCTGTTCTTGACGAAGGGATTGCTAACCCCACATTCCGCAGGTTGGTCAGACCAGTAAATAATATTTTTGGCAGGGAGCACCAAGAAACTGAAGAATCCTTTGATGCTCCTGGGTTAAGTTGACAATTTGCTCTAATTCCCCCAGGATGACCAAATGAATCGACTGAAAGCACTGAAATACCCAGCGCATTGTCGGGGTAGCTGTGGGCTTACCTAATTGGTTATTAACGGTTTGCTTAGCCCTGGCAAGAGCTTGGCGTAAGGCTCTTTGTGCCAAAGTATAGACCAACAAACACAGTCCCATCACCATCGCCAAGGCAGCTACCCGCTCAGGAGTCTTGAGGAAAACACTGCTGGTGAAGAACATCGGGTCTTTGAGAAAACGGAAACCTCTTTCAGTACATTGTTGTTTTTTGTACTCACAGAGTATATTGTCTTCAGACAGGGACTCAGACTCTAGAACATTGGTAGCCAGAACAAAGCGTCCAGCCCTTCTACGAGCTTTGGCAACCACTTCCTGATTTAAGGTTAAGCTGCCTTGAAGACGATAGTGTATGCCATCAGGAACTTGACCTTTTCGTGGTCGTCCAGGCTGATTGTAGTAAGGGAGTGGCACAACTTCTATCTGAGTGAGGCGATGATAGCGCAGTTGTTTGTTCCAATCTTCTGCTGCTGCCATGGCATCAGGAGCACAGGCAAAGTTTCGGTGTTCTAAGTGCTTGAGCTGATGAAGAGCTTTCTGATGATGCTGTTGAATTTTTTGTTCGAGCTGCAACAGGTCAGCTTCTTTTCTGGCTTCACTTTCGACAACGAGCCATCGCTGTTTGATCTCACCATAGGTGCTACAGACACAAGCCCAATGGTATCGTGTTAATTGAGCCGGATTGAAGGCTTCTTCAGACAACTGCTCCATTAACTGTTGAGCTGCTTTGAGAGTTGCGGGGACTCGGCTGAGCCATTGCAGATCGGTCAATGACTGAATGTTTTCCTCTCCATAGAGGGCAGCATCAGCCACAAACAAAGCTTCACATTGCCATTGCTCCCGGAATTGTCTGATCAGTTCGGCGAAAATGGCTTGGTCTGATTCATTACCATTTGCTACTCGTAGATATAGTGGCACATCTCCATCTCCACTACACATCAAATCCACCATGAATTGCTTGAGGTCTGGTCTATGATCTCTCGAGTAACCATGAGTAATGGCGTTCGCGAAGCGGTTCCTAAGGAACATCGCTGCTGGTTCTTGTGAAAGGGGTAAGTCTTTCCTCAGATAAGCTCCATGAACGTGAAAGGAACTCGAATCCAGGTGCAGACTGTCACTGTTTACCCCAAACTTAAAAGCAGCTTTTAGGGCTACTTTGATAAATAGAGGGGTCAGTCCCGCTTCATAGAGTTGTTCCAATACTCTTCCTAGACGGTCATCGTTGAGATGCTGTGGTTCAATTCCCTCTCCCAGAAGATGTTCGGTGGCTTTGCCCACAAAGAATTTTTCAAACAAGTACAGGGGAGCGCTCACTAAGCCCAACCCATTGAGAATCATCGCTTTGACTGCTACTCCGGCACTGACAATTTCTTGGGGGTGGCTTCCGAGTTCTTGGTTAATTTGTTCCACTAGTCCCATCTGGTCAATTATTCCAGCCACTATGCCGCAGTGGTCAAGATCTTGTACTCTAATTGAAGATGCTATTGGTTTCATGGTTTAAAAATACCATAGCTCTCCCCTCCAACCTGCGGAATGTAGGCTAACCAATTACAAAGCAAAATTAACGGGAAAACTGTAATTACTTTTCCCGATTTTACCGACGAGTCAGCCCCAGACTTGAATTGGTCAATCGTGAAACAAATTCAAGCCAAAGCGGAAGGCAAAAAAATCATTGCATTACTAGGCATACAATCCCAGCGCAAAGGAGTTCTGACACTTTTAGAAGTTGCTCAGCAGATGGTGAAACAAGACTATGTTTTTGTCTTCGCTGGTCAGTTATCCAAACAGAGCTACACTTTCCAGGAGCAAGCAAGACTCCAGACTCTTCTTAATCTAAAATTACCTAACTGCTTTTTTTATTTTAAGCGTATTCCTGATGAAGCAAAATTCAACGCTTTAGTTAGTACTTGCCATATACTTGATCAGGCCATAGACTTAGCTTTTTTCAAAGGTTATACTGAACACAACCGTTGAATCCGTTGTGAAGCACTTGATTAACTTAACCTTTACCCCCAGCGATATTGAAGCCCTACACTATGAACGCTTCCATCACCCCCATCCACGAGTGCAACGGAAAATGGAAGCGGTATATCTCAAAAGTCAGGGCCTGCGCCATTGGCAAATCGCTCAATTGCTTCGGATCAGTGAACCGACTTTGGTGAAGTATTTGCGTGAATATCAAGCGGGTGGGATTGAGCAACTCAAACACTTGAAGTTCTACCGCCCCCAAAGTGAATTGAAGCAGCATCAGAAGACCCTCGAAGCGCACTTTTGGGAACATCCGCCCCTTACCCTGGCCCAAGCAGCCGCTCAAATTAAGGAATTGACTGGGATTGAACGCAGTCGCGAGCAAGTGCGTAAGTTTCTTTTGTCTATGGGTATGAGTTGTTGCCGAGTTGGAGTTGTGCCAGCCAAAGCTGACCCCCCTAGGACTTGAGGCATTTAAAAAAAAGAACTTGAGCCTCGTAATGAGGAAGCCAAAGCAGGGAAACGAGCCGTTTTCAAAGTGGATGCAGCCCACTTTGTTTTGGGAGCCTATCTGGGATGGGTCTGGTGCTTTGAGCGAAAGTTTGTCAAATCAGCGGTCTTTCGGCAACGGTTCAACGTGCTCGGTGCCCTCAACGCCATCACCCATGAATTAATTACCGTGACCAATGAGGCATACATCAATGCTCATAGCGAAAGTGAACTGCTCTCACAATTAGCTGCTCTCAACTTAACGGTCCCGATTACCTTAGTACTCGACAATGCCCGATATCAGAAATGTGCCCTTGTTTTTGAACGAGCCCAATCCCTCAAGATTGAATTACTCTATCTTCGACCCTATTCACCCAATCTAAATCTAATCGAGCGATTGTGGTTCTTTGTGAAGAAGCAATGTTTATACTCAATTTACTACCCTGATTTTGGAGCCTTCAAAGCCGCCATATCTGTGTGTTTGGAGCAATGTCATACAACTCATCAGGAAACTCTTAATTCTCTGTTGACTTTACGATTCCAGTCCTTTGAAAAAGTAAAAGCTATGACCTGACGAAGTATATCTTATTTACTGCCTATAATAACTTCCCCCACAGTAGTAATATCCTGACTAAAGCAGCAGTCTTTGAAAAACCTGTGATTGTGAGCAGCAAGTTTTGTATGGCAGAGAGAGTGCGCAAATTTAAATTGGGTTTAACTATCAATGAAGGGGATGTGCTGCAATGTATTTATACTATAGGTCGGCTCTGTAGTCAACTGGATAACTATAACCAAGAAGTGCAACCGGATTTTCATGGTTATAGACGTCTTCATTCTACTGATAAGCTCCTAGAGAAACTTCAGCGTATTTTAACTAGTATTTAGCAAGTCGCTAACGAAAAATAATAGTTTTTATATTATAGCGTTTATCCTAGCTATGAGGTACATATAATTTTTCGCTATTCCCTGTTCCATAAAAACCAAAACTTTGTACCTCACCCAATTAATAAATGTTCTATTTAGATAGATATTAAAACTCCAGTTGCCTTCATAATCTTCAAACAACCAGATACTACTGAGAGAGTATTTGAAGTAATTCGCCAAGCCAAACCTCCCAAACTGTTAGTAATTGAAGAAGGAATTATTCTTGAAGATGATTGTCTTCCCCATTCCGATTTTTTCCCATTTTGTGAAAATCTGTTACAGCGATATCGATACGATGAGCGAGTCATGATGGTTAGTGGGACTAACTTTCTAGGTAAATGGAAGTCTGATCGTCAGAGTTATCATTTCTCATAAGTCATGGTTACGATAGTGTATTTTTTCCTTGAGAAGTAAAAAAAAAATAGCAGTTTTGTAAGCTTTATTTAATTAAAAATAATTCAAATCCAGAGTATTATTTTAAATTTATTAAAAATAATACTCTGGATTTTTACTTAACAAATGTGTTATTTAATGGGAATACAATGTCGTATCACTACTTATTTATCACTATCCTTTCGCCTACACCTCTAGACGAGGGATCACAACCTTTGAAAGAAATTTCTCTAAACACCAGTTGCAAGTCATTGTCAGCCGGTTAAGCCAACGACAACAAGATTGTCTATTTTTGAATTAAACCTGTGATTATCAGAGTGCAGTTGCGCCATGGTTAACCCAGCTGTTGGTAAGCATATGCGCTGGGGGAACAGCGGTCAGGGATCAGCCGTCAGCCATTCCTGTAGCGCATATGCTGATAGCTGATAGCTGATAACTCCCTAGACCTTGGTAGTGATCCGGTCATCCTGTGATCCGGTCATGGCTTGATCATCTCGTAAATTGTAAAAAATCAGTCCTACCGTGAGCGATCGCATACCTTTGATGTTAGGATTTGACTCGTAACCGTAAATTATACGGATATAAGCAAAGATACAGGGAATTGTATCTTTGTGAGGAGTGTTCAACAAAGGAATAAGAGGCTTGTGGTAGATTCTAAACGATTGTCTGGGCAGTTGTTCAACTTAACGGGAACTAAACTCCTATATATTCTATCAATCGGCTTAACTCTGGGTGCATTAATTTTGGATGGGACAGCAGCTCGGTCCCTGATCGCAGGTAACTCCATCACCATACCCCTGTTGATCTGTGCTCTGGTCACTACTGGCATTGGATATCGAGCAGTCCCCTTTCTACAAGCACTCAAAATGGGTCAGATTATCCGTCAAGAGGGACCCCAATCCCATTTACAGAAAGCGGGTACCCCCACCATGGGTGGCATATTTTTTGTGCCGGTAGCGGTGGTGATTGCCCTGGTGTGGTCAGGATTATTCCTCCAACAGCAGGATTTTACCCCAGTCCTAGCGGTATCCCTAGCCACCCTTGGCTATCTGTTCATCGGCTGGGTGGACGATTGGCAAGTAGTCCAACGTCGCTCTAATAAAGGGATGTCCCCGAGAATGAAACTGGCCTTACAAATTGTGGTCAGTTTACTGTTTTGTCTATGGTTAGCACAAACCCAGCCAGCCAGTATCACTAACATCACCCTACCCTTGGGGATCGTCTTACCCTTGGGATTGTTGTTTTGGCCGGTGGGTATATTTGTGCTATTAGCAGAAAGTAATGCTACTAATCTTACCGATGGAGTGGATGGACTGGCAGCAGGAACCTGTGCGATCGCATTTTTAGGACTGGCTGCCCTGATTGCTCCGACCTCCCCTGGTTTAATGGTCTTCTGTGCTTGTATGAGTGGCAGTTGCCTCGGTTTTATTGCCCACAACCGCAATCCCGCCAAAGTCTTCATGGGGGATACCGGTTCTCTAGCCCTAGGAGGAGCACTTGCAGCGGTAGGACTTTTGACTGGGAACCTCTGGAGTTTATTTATAATTAGTGGTATTTTCTTCGTAGAAGCAGTTTCAGTGATTGCTCAAGTTAGTTACTATAAATCCACCAAAGATGCCAATGGGGTGGGTAAGCGTTTATTAAAAATGTCACCGTTCCACAATCATCTGGAACTTTCTGGCTGGTCAGAGACCCAGATAGTGGCGGTATTTTATTTAGTTAATGGGCTTCTAGTGTTGTTGTGTTTGGCTTGAATTGTGATTGGGTCTTTGTCCAGCCTTGCCTTGGGAGGCTAGGGGGGCAAAATCATACCATCCTTAAGCAAGGCCGACTGACATTTTTGCTGATTGTCTTGATGTAGTCGCTCATCGGGAGGGGCGGCATCAAGACACTATTTTTGCAACGGGTCTACTGATTCATCCTTCATTCTTATGCGCCCTTATCCAGTCATTCTATTAGGAGACAGAGAATTTCACAGTATCAAACTGGCTAAGTGGCTAGACCAGAGGAAAGTAGACTTTGCTTTGCGTCCCTATTAAGGGCACTTGTATTCAAGATGATGACACCGTTTATCGAGCGCTGAAAAACTTAGGAATTAAACCAGGAATGTCTCGGTTTTATAAAAACATTTCTTGCACAAAAGCCCATCAGCTTGGTAATTTTAATTTAGCAGTTTATTGGAAGCGCACCTCTCGAAAATACGAAAGTTAATGAGCGACGTTTACTTGCTATTGTTTTGCTCATTTATATCGCTTATACCCAGGCAACTTTACAGGTAAAATATTTACAAAATCTCGAAGTTAGTGAGTATATTTGTCGTCCTACTGAACCGGAACGTTCAACGGCTCGACATAGTTATTTTTGGATTGGATTGTACGCTCCAGATTCGGTTCAATCTCTCAATAACTGGTCAGATTTAGCTTTTATTCTGATGCATATCCAACCTCACAAACGGCTCAATTTTAAGGGAGGACTTAACGCTATATCCGTTATCCAGAGTGCTTTGTAACCTTGTTGTCACCCCTTGATCCTCAAGTCATAAAAGTCATCAGAGGTGCGCTTTCCTTGATGGCGAGGGATTGCTCGCCATCAAGGAAAGCGCACCTTTAAGAGCTAAATAAAAAGACTGGTTAGAAATGGGATTGTATTTATTTTTTCGCCAACTTATAGTCCAGAACTTAATCTAATAGAGGGGGAGTGGCATCAACTTAAAATTCCTCAAATCTCTGGTCGAATGTTTGAGGATGAATAGGATCTAGCTTTAGGCGTTAAAGAAGGTATAAAAAAACGAATTTGCCAAGTAGGTTATCAGCTTCAACAGTGGACAATATCTGGAAATGTAGATAGTAAAAATGAACAAATTTTTAAGGTTTAATTAAGCCCACCTACTTAGGTGCGACCCGTGATGGCGAGCAATCCCTTGACCGTAGGTCACGCTACGCGAACGCCATCACGGAAAGCGCACCTTATTTTTTTTTAAGAAACCTCAGCAATTTGTCTTAAAACCATCAGCTAAATTATTGAAAATAGTGATGTATCCCGGGCGCGGGGGTGTGGGTCGAGAGGGGGGAGTGTGGGAAGTTTGGGAAGTTTGGGGAGATAGGAAAGTGTGGGCAGATGGGGCAGTGTGCAGTGGGCAGATGGGGGAGAGGGGCATTGTAAATTACCCCAAAACTGAGTTTTATTAAGTTTTGTATACTAATTAAGGTAGAAGCGAAGGTAGAAGCGATCGCAAAATCATGATCACAAAGGTGCAAATATGGGTAAATATAATGGTTATAGCTGTAATTTGCCTCTCAGGCTGTAGTGATGGTAAACCAAAGAGCGAGACTAAGCCTACAGCAGGGAATGGCAAGCTGCAATTTCGGGCTAACGGTGAAGACTTTGTCCGACAGGGCTTTATTTCCAAAGACAGTTGGCAAATATCTTTCGATCGGGTTTACATCAACCTAGCGGACGTGACCGCTTACCAAGCTAACCCTCCCTATAACCCCGATAAAGTAAAGGAAATCTCAGTCGAAGAGAAAATTATCCTCCCCAATCCCAAAACCATCGATTTAGCGGAAGGGGGAGAGGATGCCGAGCCAATTCTGATTGCTGAGATAGCTGATGCACCAACTGGTCATTACAATGCTCTTTCCTGGAAAATAGTCAAAGCCAACACTGGTCCAGCAATGGGTCAAACCCTAGTGATGGGTGGTAAAGCCAGTAAGCAGGGACAAACCATTGATTTTGTGATCAAACTTGACCAAGAGATTGAATACCGCTGTGGTGAATTTGTCGGTGATCAGCGCAAAGGGATTCTAGCCAAGGATGGGGAAGCGGACATAGAAGCTACCTTCCACTTCGATCACATTTTTGGCGATAGTGATGTGACGGCTAATGACCCCCTCAACACTGGTGCGATCGGATTTGAGCCATTAGCTGCACTCGCTAAGAACGGCAAACTAGAGGTGACAATGGCTCAGCTTAAATCAGGACTCCCAGCTGGAACCTATCAGCAGCTTACTCAAGAGATTCTTCCTAACCTAGGTCATGTGGGTGAAGGTCACTGTAAATCTACTCCAATTTCCAGGTCATGACGTACCCAACACCCTTACTCCAAACCCCGGAGCCTTATCACCTAGAGTGCTGATCCAGATAAGGAAAAATCGAGAGGTAGTGCTTTAAAAATCAAACCTGATCAGCTCTGACCCATCTAATTTGCATACTTAAGAAGAGGGGGAGAGTGGGAGCTCATAAGGGTAGGTTTTTTACAAAGGGGCGAGTAGGTACTTTGATTACGTATAAATTCCTCAAAATATGTATCAAAATACACACTAGTTTCCGGGATAATTCTCCCCATTTCCCGCTCTTCCCCTCCTGGGAGGGGTTAGGGGTGGGTTCCGATTCCCGTTCCCCTCCTGGGAGGGGTTAGGGGTGGGTTCCGATTCCCGTTCCCCTCCTGGGA
>NZ_JAAHFV010000149.1:9892-14734 GCF_010672755.1 Moorena sp. SIO1F2 | reverse complement strand
TATACTAGTGCTACGTCTTCTTAGGAAATTCCTGAACTTTTTGACCGCTTCGTCTACTTGAGCTTCTGATATGTTATGATGGATATAGTAACGCAAGTTATCTGGTTCAGGCAATTTGAGGATTACCGCTAAGCCGTCTTTTAAGATAATCGGGTAAATGACCGCTGCTGTAGGGTCTAAATTATCAATGTTGACCTTTTCTGGCTTGGCGCAGGCGTCTCGAAAGAAGTTGTCGATTTCAGCAAGCTGGAGTGCTTCAATAGCCTCACGGGCCTGCTTGAGATTATCCTTACTCGGTTGAGGAGAACCCAAGAGTAAATCAACTAACTCTCGATAGACCGGTTCTACTTGTTCTCGGAAGGAAAACTGGATGTCAGGATTGAGAGTAACTAAATCACTGCGTAAATTCGTTAAGGTATTAGAGGCTTGGGTATAATAAGCGATCGCATTCTGGATCAGGTCGCTTACTGCTTCACTATCACCATTTCTGGTTTTAGTGGCTTGTTCGGCTTCAGCCTTAAGTATACGTCCCATTTGCCACTGCCACTGATAAGCAATATCTGGTGCATTAATCCCTTGGGCAATCAGAAGCGCTGACTTGGTAAAGGTTATGGCATTTGACGAATCTTTAGTTTGTTCAAACCAGTTACCAAGGGTGCCCAGGGCATAGGATTCTGCTCGTTTGTCTTCTAGGGTTTTAGCTTGCTCAATGGCTGTGTTGAGTAGTTGAGCAATGTCTTGGGAATTGGGAATTGGTGTGGGAATTGGTTTGGTAATTTGCGTACGCAATTTTCGATTTCTGATCTTGATCAGACTTTGAGCGAAATTTACGTGGGCGTAAACTGATGCTCTACTGGATGGTAATTTAGTTAGCAATGTCTGGATTTGTGGCAACAACGCTTGAACAGATTTCTCCTGGTCTGTTTCGATGAGTAAACTTAGCTGATTCAATTGTGCTTGAATTTGGGTGATGGGTGAGGTGGTGGTTGCTGCTGCTTGTTGATAGTGAGTTATCGCCTCTTGGATATGCTGCTGGAATGCTTTGTTATTATTCAAGTCTTTTGCTCTTGTGGCTAAGGCTCGCTCAGTATTACCTAAACTCAGTAACACTTGACTCTGGGATTCTGGAGATTTTATTCGTTGTGCGACTGTCCAACTTTTGGTTAAGGTCTGTTTAGATTGCTTTAAATCCCCTGCTTGTCGAAACACATTACCAAGATTGTGTAAGCCAATAGCTTTTAGAGGAGAATCCGGTTGTGCCAGCAGGGTTTGTCTTACCTGAGTCAATAGCTTCTTGGCTCGACGGTAAAGTCCCAAAGACTGCATCGCTTGGGCTTGATTAATCTGGCTACCAAGCACACCAACCCGATCATTGGCTTTAGCATACAGTGCTTCAGCATTTTGCCAGGTGTTCAGGGCAGCTTCAGCATTTCCCTGTACCAATTGCAAACGCCCTTGAGTGTTCAACACTTTAGCCAATACTCCCTCACCGCCCCTGGATACAGTTTCTAGCAACGACAAACTGGAGTCAATGGCTGCTTGGGCTTTATCCCATTCCCCAAGTTGCTGAGTGACTAAGGACAGCAAACACAGGGCTTGGGCTTGGTTGAGGATATCTCCTGTGGCTTGATAAGCTTGTGCCGCCTGCTGCAATACTCGTGCAGCATCAGAATATTGTCCAGCATCGTAATATTGTTTGCCTTTTTCCAGCAGCAGGTAGTGCTTCGTGCTTCCTGCTTGCTGTTGTGTCTTGCTTACTGTTGCGTTCTGCTCACTGTTATTGAGTGCTAATAGGTCAGTGCTGATAGTTGAGTGCTGATGGCTGACTGCTGATGGCTGAGTGCTGATGACTGAGTGCTGATGGGCAGCATAGAAGGGTAGTGCGTGTACACCACGGCTTAAGATTAGCCCCAACAAGGTCATTAAAATAAACTGAATTAGGCGCTTCATTTATGGCAGTTCTCAATTCGGTTAGGTACACAGTCCCGGGTTTTTAGGGAACAGGGAACAGGGAACAGGGAACAGGGAGCAGGGAGCAGGGAGCAGGGAGCAGGGAAAAGCGATCGCACAGCTTCCCCCTTGTTAAGGGGGACGGGAGGGGGATCTATCTTGTTAAGGGGGACGGGAGGGGGATCTATCTTGTTAAGAGGGACGGGAGGAGGATCTATCCTCTGGCTTCCCCCTTGTTAAGGGGGACGGGAGGGGGATCTATCTTGTTAAGAGGGACGGGAGGAGGATCTATCCTCTGGCTTCCCCCTTGTTAAGGGGGACGGGAGGAGGATCTATCCTCTGGCTTCCCCAGAAAACTCACCGCAGCTACTTAAAGGTTTGGTGAAGCATCGGACAATCTACTTGATGTAACCACGTACCCTTCGGAGTCACTATGACTGGATGGGCGGTGAGAATTACCTCCCCGTTGGCACCGATAACCCAGCCTTGGGCTTCTACAATTTGTTTAGGTTTAGGGTTATTGGTCTGTGGTTGATTAATCTGTAGTTGATGCTGCCTTGACCTTGACCGACGTTTTCTGATCCTAGTTTGAGGTTGCTCAGTGATACGCCAATCGTCCCATGTAGCATTGGGGTTCAGGGTTTCGTTAGGAGAAATCGGTAAGCCACCACGACCTGTGGCAATAAATTCACTGCCCTCACCGGCAGCACAGAGGTTTTTTTCAATTAGTTGAGAGACATCAATGACATCGCTTGGCAATTCCGACAACCCTCGGCTGGGGTCAATTTGAGGTGCATTGATGTTGACGGTACCATCTACACCAAACTCAGAGCTAGCGGTAATGTCACTGAGGGGAGTGAGGTTTTCTCGGAACTCTAGCCCAATGATACCTTGGGTGGTGATGTTGATATTGCCGCCATTGCCTTCAAAAGCATTAGCAGTAATGTCGCTATTTTCTTGACGAATGCCTATGATAAAGGGAGCATTAATCGTAATATTGCCGCCGTTTCCACCAGCTTGAGCAGTACCTGCGGTAGTGGATATTTTACTCTCCCGTCGCAAGAACAACAACTCGTCAATGGTTAAGGTAATATTGCCCCCTTGGTTGCTAGCCGTTTCTGCGGATAGCTCTGCTTGATTATTAAGGGTGAGTGTGCCTGCCTGAAGCTCAATATTGCCCCCTTTTCCGGTGCCTTGGCTATCTACAGCTATCTTGGCTCCATCCCGAATGGTGACAGTTCTGGGGTCAACGAAAATATTGCCACCATCGCCGCTAGAACCGGACGTGGTGTTGGCAAACAGCCCACTTCCAGTTCCAGCTAAAGTAATATCATCTCGTACTTCCAGAGTAATATCACCAGCCTGGTTAGTACCTTCGGTGGTGGTTCTGACGTTGCCACCGTCGGTAGCCTCAAACCGATTGGCCTCAATTATTTCAATGTTGCCACCCTTACCACCAGAAGTTGTAGTGGCTGACACCTGTGAGTCTCCCTGGATGGTCACTTGCTTAGCCTGAAGGGTGATGTTACCGGCATCTCCATCACCAGCAGTGCTGGAAGTTATTTCAGATTCATTGGTTAAGGTAAGCGATCGCGTTTTTAGATCAATATCCCCACCATTACCAACTGCACCAGGGTTTACTGCTGTGGATATGGAACTATTCCGATTAAGGTCAACCTGTTGAGCCTCTTGTATTTTGATTTGACCGGCATCCCCTTTCCCAGAAGTGCTGGCAGTTATTTGAGAGTCATTAGTTAAGGTAAGCGATCGCGTTTTTAGATCAATATTACCGGCTTTTTCAGCATCTGCTCCAGAGTTTACTGCTGTGGATATGGAACTATTCCGATTAAGGTTAACCTGTTGAGCCTCTTGTATGAAGATACTACCAGCATCGCCCTGAGCATCAGTACTAGCAGTTATTTGAGATTGATTTAATTTTAGCGTCCGCGTTTTTAGATCAATATCCCCACCATTACCAACTGCACCAGGGTTTACTGCTGTGGATATCGAACTCTTCCGATCAAGGTTAACCTGTTCAGCCTCTTGTATTGTGATACTACCGGCATCCCCTATCCCAGAGGTGCTGGCAGTTATGTTAGAGTCATTGTTTAAGGTAAGCGATCGCGTTTTTAGATCAATATTGCTAGCTTTTTCGGCAACTGCACCTTCCTTAATCTCTGTAGATATCGAACTATTCCGATTAAGGTCAACCTGTTGAGCATCCCGCACTTGGACTTGACCGGCATCGCCCTGAGCATCAGTACTAGCAGCAGTTATTTGAGATTGATTTAATTTTAGCGTCCGCGTTTTTAGATCAATATTCCCACCATCGCCAACTGCACCAGGGTTTACTGCTGTGGATATCGAACTCTTCCGATTAAGGTTAACCTCCTCGGCGTCTGGGATGGTGATACTACCGGCATCTCCGGTACCGGCAGTACTCGCTTCAATTTGCGACTGATTGTCCAGGGATAAAGACTTGGTTTCAATCTCGACATTCCCACCATTGCCAACTGCTCCAGTATTGACTGCTGTGGATATGGAACTGTTCCGATCAAGGTTAACCTGTTGAGCCTCTTGTATGGTGATACTACCGGCATTCCCTATCCCAGAGGTGCTGGCAGTTATGTCAGAGTCATTGGTTAAAGTAAGCGATCGCGTTTTTAGATCAATATTGCTAGCTTTTTCGGCAACTGCACCTTCCTTAATCTCTGTAGATATCGAACTATTCCGATTAAGGTTAACCTCCTCGGCATCTGGGATGGTGATACTACCGGCATTTCCGTTACCGGCAGTACTCGCTTCAATTTGCGACTGATTGTCCAGGGATAGAGACTTGGTTTCAATCTCGACATTCCCACCATTGCCCTCTGCACCAAAGTTTACTGCTGT
>NZ_JAAHFV010000149.1:0-9792 GCF_010672755.1 Moorena sp. SIO1F2 | reverse complement strand
TGATACTACCGGCATTTCCGTTACCGGCAGTACTCGCTTCAATTTGCGACTGATTGTCCAGGGATAGAGACTTGGTTTCAATCTCGACATTCCCACCATTGCCCTCTGCACCAAAGTTTACTGCTGTGGATATGGAACTATTCCGATTCAGGTCAACCTGTTGAGCCTCTTGTATGGTGATACTACCGGCATTCCCTATCCCAGAGGTGCTGGCAGTTATGTCAGAGTCATTGTTTAAAGTAAGCGATCGCGTTTTAATATCAATATTGCTGTCAATATCAATATTGTTGTCTTTTTGGACAATTGCACCTTTCTTCACCTCTGTAGAGATCGAACTATTCCGATTAAGGGAAACTTCCTCTGCGTCTGGGATTTTGATACTACCGGCATTTCCGTTACCGGCAGTACTCGCTTCAATTTGCGACTGATTGTCCAGGGATAGAGACTTGGTTTCAATCTCGACATTCCCACCATTGCCCTCTGCACCAAAGTTTACTGCTGTGGATATGGAACTATTCCGATTCAGGTCAACCTGTTGAGCCTCTTGTATGGTGATACTACCGGCATTCCCTATCCCAGAGGTGCTGGCAGTTATGTCAGAGTCATTGTTTAAAGTAAGCGATCGCGTTTTAATCGCAATATTGCTGTCTTTTTGGGCAACTGCACCAGTATTTACTGCTGTGGATATCGAACTATTCCGATCAAGGTTAACCTCCTGGGCATCTGGGATTGTGATACTACCTGCATCTCCGGTACCGGCAGTACTTGCTTCAATTTCCGAGGTGTTATCTAGAGATAGAGACTTGGTTTCAATATCGACATCCCCACCATTGCCAACTGCTTCAGTATTTACTGCTGTGGATATCGAACTATTGAGATCAAGGTTAACCTGTTGAGCATCTTTTATAAAGATACTACCGGCATCCCCTTTCCCAGAGGTACTGGCAGTTATGTCAGAGCCATTGGTTAAAGTAAGCGTACCCGTCTGAATATCAATCGTACCCACTTCCTCCCCTGGGCTAGCGTTTACCTCTGCACCAGCCTTTACCTCCGTTGAAATTGAGCTGTTGTCGGCAAGCTCGACAGAGTCAGCATTCTCAACAAAAATGTTTCCAGAAGTTCCTGTACCAGAGGTAAATGCAGAAATCTGTCCTTGATCCTGGAGTGTCAGCTCTGGAGTATTAATCGTGATCGTTCCACCAGCCCCAGCGCCTTCAGTCTCTGCTAACAGTCCGCTATTGGGATTTGAGATCAGCACCCTGTTATCGATATTCAGGGTAATGTCACCAGCCCCACCTTCCCCAAAGGCAGTGGTGCGAAGTTGTCCACCAGTAGTAATTTCGAGAGTATTAACATCAATAGTTATCGTTCCACCGATGCCTTGACCTTCGGTAGAACTCAATACAACTGCCCCATCCCCAACAATCAAATTTTCTGTATCAATGTTAATATTCCCAGCATCGCCAAGTTCATTTGTAACATTTTCAATGTCAATGAATTGAGAGTTAGCGAATATACCACTAGGAACTACATTATTCTGATCATCGACAGCAGTACCAACTAACTCGACTAAGTCCGAAGCGATGACTGTTATATTGGCTCCCGTACCACTATTTCCTGTTGCTGCGCCAATTCTGGAGCCATCACGTACTAAAAGTTGTTCGGTGTTAATGGTTAATGCCCCAGCATTCCCTGAACCAGTGCTATCAGCAGAAATCACCGCTCCCTTCTCAAGAGTCAATGTGGGTGTTGTGACCTTTAACTCACCGGCATTACCTGAGTTCAAGGTAGCGCTAGCCAAGGTAGCCTTCCCCGACAATGTCACTGACTCAGTGGCATTTATGGTTAAATTTCCCCCATCCTTTGCGTTGTCTAGGCTTCTGTTAGCAGTTGCTGTGGCTACTCCAGCTCCATTCTGAATGGTTAAACGTTGGGTATTAATGGTTAAGTCGCCTCCCTTACCAGTACTGTTAGTAGCAGTGGTCAACCCCGTGGGAATAGCTCTGATAGCCAAGGCTACTCGTTCGTTAGGAGTAGGGATAAATGGACCAGTTTCGTTGCCGACAATTTCTACTGACTCAGCGTTAACCGTTAAATTTCCACTATTGCCACTACTACCAGGTAAAGTGACAGTAGCAGCTCCAGCTAGACTCCGTGATTCTTGGTTTTGGGCTTGGTTTTGGATACTCAAAGTTCTGGTGTTAATGGTTAAGTCCCCAGAATTCCCTGCTCCAGTTGTAACCGTTCCCAAGCCAGACCCATTGAAAACTTCGAGGAGCCGTTGTACTAAGTTGGAATTGGTGAAGTTGGTGAGCAATTCCCCCAAATTGTTGAACCCTGACCCTTCTGTATTAATTAATGTCACTGACTCAGGGGCATTGACAATTAAATTTCCGCCTTTATCTGCCCCAGTTGTACCGGTTGTAAGGGTAACAACACCAGCGTCATCCAGCAAAAAGTTGCTACCGCTGTTGAGGGTGATCTTACCTCCCTCTATTCCAGCAGAAGCAATGAAAGAACCTGGATTAAGGGTGATGTTATTATCTGCCAAAAACGTAACATCACCGCCATTGCCAGAGAAAGGGTTAAACGGATTATTATTTGGAATAGCAATGGTATTAACTATACCGTTGAGAGTAATGCTACCGCGAGAATCGATAGTAACTGACCCTCCTTTGGATAGTTCACCGTTCTGAATGGCTAGATTGGCCAGAGTTGGCACTAAAGAACCTAGAGTCGCTGAAACTTCAATATCTCCTGCTAGTGAAGGATTAGGCTTGTACTGATTGGTGAGCAAAACCTTTCCTGCCAACAGATCATTGGCAGATATGTTGAAGTCAAATATACTGACATCAGCAAAAGCGATGGTGCCGATTGTAATATCTGCACTGGTAGCAGTATTGGTTATAGTGGGTCTGCCAAAGATATTCAAATTGAACAAGTCACCAAAGAATCGGTTGCCTGTCAGTCCAGGGATACCAACTTCAGTGGGATCTACTCCAGCACGAATATCAAGAGTCGGTTCAGCTTGACCGTTAATATTCACTACTGTGCCATTAGATAAGGTAATGGCTTCGGAAATAAAGTCTATTCCTTCTGTACCTGTTTCTGAGCCTGTAATGATCACAGAGCCGATCTCTACCGCTCCCCCTGCCACAATATGTAGGGAGGTGCCTAGATAGCTGTTGAAACTAACATCCCCAACTGAGCGAATTATCGGGTCATCGGGACTAAATAAATCTCCGAGACTGCCATCGAGCTGTTCAATCCGGAAACTGCCACCACTCCAATAGTGGGCATCACCTGCGACAGTATTTTGCGATCGCAAAACCAGATCCCCACCGGAAAACAGACCACTGTCTGGATGGTTCAAGGCAAATATATCCACCCCTTGATTGCCCTGAATCAATAACTTCCCGCCAGCAGCGGCAATAAATGGTCGCCCGATACTATCGCGTATTTGAACTGTATCTTCTCCATGGAGTGTCACATCTCCTCCAGCAATTAGTTGACCTTGTAAGTCAAGATTGCCAGCAGCTAGGGTGAGGTCTTGCCCCACTACTAAATAACCACCGTTAGTGATTATGGGTTTGGGGTGATTCAAGCCATACTGCAATCCGGGAGTAATATTAATACTCAATAAAGGGGGGGCTTGTGGATTGGTGGCACTGAATTCTGTACCGTTGTTGAACACTAAACTATTGGCTGTACTGGCGAAAAAGGAACCTGCGATATCCAACCTGGCATTCTGGCCAAACACAATGCCATTGGGATTGAGTAAAAACAGATTCGCTCCACCATCGACACCAAGAGTTCCTAGAATGTTGGAGATATTACTCCCGGTCACCCGAGACAAAATGTTCTCGATTCCGGCTGGATTGGCAAAGTAAACCCGCTGTAGCTGACCAACATTAAAATCTTGAAAGCTATGGAACAGGTTACTACCTCGCGCTGCTCCCCCTTCAATCAAGTCCCCTGGCTCTCCCCTGATAGTTAGATTTGGTGTTACCACTGAAGATTCATTACCCAAGGTTTGATCCGGGGTAATCTGGGCTAGGGCATAATTTCCCGAAAAAGCAATAACCACCCATCCGATTAGGGTTATGGCTCCCTCAGTTAAGGGCAATATCCCTAGCCCTCTGGTTGAGGGCTTACTTTGCTGATTATTCATCTGTCCGCCTCTGCACAAATAGCTAGTTGTCTGGAGTACCGATAGCAGTCAAGGAACTTTACCTCTAGATTATTATTTATTTTCCAGGGAAAGCCAGGCAGTTTACGGAATTTTTAGGTTATTTTTAACAAAAATTTACGAAAATCGTGCGGATTGATAGTTTCGGTTTTTGATCTCTGAAACCGTTGGTATAGGGTTTATAAATGATATGTAAACTTTAATGGTCTTTTTTTATTATCCAATAAAACTCCGGAGCTCTTGCCCCTCTTGCTTTTTGCCTTTTGCCTTTTGCCTTTTATGGCAATTCCTGTGTTTACAACCCATATACAAACCCTAGATAAGATAAAATAGGCTTATCAGCTCAGGTAACAGTTTTTGCAATGGTTCAGCCGCTACAGCCGACCACCGATGACATCTTCTATCCCGAAAGTGACGGCAAACCTTTGGCGGACAATACCCTTCAATTTGAACTAATTACCACCATTAAGTATGGCCTAGAAGTCCTATTCAAGGATGACCCCAATGTGTTCGTCGCTGGAGATTTGTTGTGGTATCCAGTACAAGGAAAACCAAAAATTAACCAAGCACCGGATGTGATGGTGGTTGTCGGTAGACCGAAAGGGCATCGGCGTTCCTACAAGACCTGGGTTGAAGATAATCTTAATCCCCAGGTGGTGTTTGAAATTGCATCAGAAACTAACACTATCAAAGAATTAGAAGAGGATAAACTCAAGTTTTATCAGAGCCATGAAGTAGAATAGTACTATCTTTTTGACCCAAATCGGATAAAACTAAAAGGCTGGTTGCGTTCAGGAGAAACCTTAGAACCCATCCCTCAGATGGTAGGTTGGGTTAGTCCCCGTTTAGCAATTACCTTTGAGTTAGTAGAGTCGGAATTAGTGCTTTATTCTCCAAATGGACAGCGGTTTGCTAGCTATTTGGAAATTAGTGAGCTCAAAGATAGGGCTCAACAACAGGCAGAACAAGAACGTCAACGGGCAGAGCAAGCAGAGGAAGCTTTAGAAGAAGCACAGGAAGCTTTAAACCAAGCTCAAAAAACCTTGGCCCAAGAAAGAAGTCGTATGAAAGCATTGCGGTCGCAATTAAAAGCTAAAGGGATAGATCCAAAAGATTTGGATCTGTGCTGATCCTTAAAGAAACTCTTGCAGTTGCTTAAGCAGAGACTCGGTCTGCTCAATCCCTTCGTTATCCCGTTGAGTCTGGTAAAGTTCTAGGGCTTTTTCGATAGCAGTGAGAGCTTCGGTGACGCGAGAACGTTTTTTTAAGGCTACTGCTAGGTTATAGTGAGCTTGGGCATTTTCTGGAGCCAGTTCAATCAAACGTCTATAGGTCACTACTGCTGGTACATATTGTTCTTGGGTGAGAAGAATTTTCCCGATGTACTCCTGTGCTTCTACTAAATCAGGTTGGGCAGAAGCTGCTCGCCGAAATGCTTTGAGGGCCCTGGATAAATTCCCTCTCGATTCCAGAATTTGACCGATTTGGAGGTGAATTTCAGGATTACGAGGGGCTAATTTCACCGCTTTTTCAAAAGCCGCCAGTCCAGCCATCTCATCTCCATCTATCAACCAAGCTGTGCCCAAACTTAGTTGGATACGGGTTTCGTTCGGAGCAATTTCCGCTGCTTTTTGGAACACTTTAATGGCTTCTTCGGAATTTTCCTGCTCTAACCAGGCTGCACCGATTAACTGGTATACTGTTAGGTTGTCTGGCTCAATTTCCAGGATTTTTTCATAGGTTTCTATTGCCCCTTGATAGTCCTTTTGACGTAGCAGGGTAATGGCCAAACCAAAATAGGCGTTAATATTCTCTCGGTTCAGTCTAGTGGCACGACGATAGGCCGTAGCAGCACCAGCATTGTCCCCAGCATTGGCGAGACTGTAACCCAGTGCGTAATGGAAATTAGCATTTTCTGGCTCTAGTGCGATCGCTTTTTTGTAAGCGGCGGCAGCGTCTTGGAATTTGCCCAAACTTGCCTTTAAATAGCCAATGCCCGAAAAAATCTTAGGGTTTCTCTGCTCCAGCTTAGCTGCTTCTTTATAAACCGCAACAGCTCCCTCATAGTCCCCCGCATCTACCAACTCTCGTGCTTGATGGAGAAGGTCATTGAGCTGTTGATTATACTGCTGTCGGCTAGATACCAGAGTTGGCATTGCTTCAGCAATTTCTGGCAGGGGGGTTGCCACTACGGAAAAAAATAAGCTAAGAAGGAGGAACAAAGTTTGCTGTAGCAAGGTCAATGTTTTCATAGTCATCAGGCTCGTGTACTTTGGGAGGTTCACTATACTGATGAGTTTTACCATGAACACCCGCTAATCGGGAAGGGTTAACCGGGATAAATTTTGGTTAACTTCTGTTAAGCTACAGGATTGCTTGGGGTCAACTTATGATAATAACCCTTCCGGCCTAGACCGGAAGGGTTATTCTTGGATGATGTCAAGTTTAATTTTAATAACCTAACAATCCTGATATAGATATATATAGTAGATGTCTTTTTTATTTATGACCCAGCTATAGCGCTATAGCTGGGTTTATTGAGTTTCAGGAAAAGTTGAACCAGGTATAGCAAACCTGATCCATATTCACAACGATAACTAGGATTGCAAAGCACCACTTTGGACCATCATCAGGATGAAAATACCAACACTGGCTACCACTAAAACCAGACCTAGAGCCACTGATTGACCCAAATGGTTGGGATTTTGAGAAGTCTTCATTTTTATTTTCCTTTCTTAAATTTATGAATGCCGATAATGAACGATAACAAACTTTTGACAAGCTTGATAAGAAACTGCAACGTATCTTAACGTAACTTTACATAAGTTAATACTAACTAAAGTGTGGGCGTTGCCTAATAATGGAATGATTTTAAAAGTTTTGTGGAATGGGCATCTTGCCCGTTCCGCCCTTGGGTCGCACCTGTGGAATGGGCATCTTGCCCGTTCCGCCCTTGGGTCGCACCTGTGGAATGGGCATCTTGCCCATTTGTGACGGTGGGACCCAACCTGATTACTTAATCATGGAATATAACGTTCGATGTTAGCTTCGCCCTTACCTTGGTTAACATTAACATTTACGTTCCACAACAGCACTTGCCCATCAGCACCACCACTAACTATTTTTACTTTATCCCTAGAAGAATTAGAATTGATCGCCAGTGACAAAACTGCTTTTTCATGTTTTAAATTGACATGACGTCTTAGCTCAATGTTTTTTTTGTTAGTTACATCCCACAATTTCACGTTTCCAGTCTCATCCCCAGTAACGACATAACTTCCATCAAGGCTAAGGGCAACTGATTTGACCTGAGCATTTGTTTTAAGGGTATTCTTCGTTTTACCTTGGGTATCCTGCACTACCACTTTACCATCAGGATCAGCAGTTACAAAATACTGAAGACCTGGGCTAATAGCAGCTAAAACAACAGTGGTTGGCTGAGAAGGATTGTGTACTCTCCCAAATCTGCTTGGATTCCAACTAAGCCCTAGGTTAATTAGCCCAATCACGCCGAAAATTATCAATATTGTTGCCAATTGGGGATTATATTTTTTAATTGCGTCCAAAAAGCTTGGGATCTCAAAGCTTAGAAAATTTTTTTGAACTGAATTCGGTGGCTCATAGGGAGAAAGGTCTTCGTTATCTCCAAGATTCGATAATCCCCGCCAAACTCCTGCTTTTTTGAGATCGTCTTGTTCCTTAATTCCGGTAACAACGACTAATGCTTGTGAATCCGAAGCATTGCTTTTCTGAGGTAGACGGGATTCTTTAAGTTCCTTAGCAATAAGTTTTATATTATCTTCTGAGTTTTTACCTATCATCAGAGGCTTCGTTGCAGTGGAGTTCTTGGTTTGAAGCGATGCTTTGATGACATGCTCGATTTGTTCATAAGAAACTTCAAATCCGTATTCCCCTCCTTCTTTAATAGCACTGTCAATGTCATTTTGTAATTTTCCCTCTAATGCAAGCACAGCGATTCCTCGTATTTGTTGCTCATCCTGCTCATTATCTTGAGCAATCAACGCTATAGAGTTTCGTATAGTGCGACCTCGATAATCTTTGCGTTTGCTTGCTTTCATGCCTGTGACAAGCAAAATTAAGTTACCACTCTCACGCCCTATAAAAATCGAATACCCTTGGGTTTCAAGCAATAGTTTAGATTTTTTAACCAAATCTGGTTCATCTATTGGCTTTTGTTCATCCTTTGCAACTTCTTTCCAAAAGTAATCCTGTTCTTGATAAAAACCAGCACTTAGAACATAAATTTTCATTGCTTACTCCTATTTATCAATAAAAAGTTTATCTTCGCCTTGTATAATGACAAAGCCACCAGAAGATTTACATTGACTAGCAGACTGGCGAGCAGCTTCTAAAAGGTATCTATCCCAACCTAGCCAATGACGAATAGTATTGAACCAGCCCCATTTCGTATCGTAATGAAGTTTGAGTAGGAAACTCAAAAGATACCGTAACGGCTGATCGCTATCTTTGGGACTATATCCAGCATCATGACTAATTTTGCGAAAGTAAAAACGCGGTCTTTGATTCACTACTCTAATATTATTGAATATCACAGTTCCTACAGTTTGAACAGGTGTAATTACGCAGGCAATCTTAGTCAGCAAATTTTCGCTCTTGAATAACTTAAATAGTTCAGCATATTTGTCTTTGATGCAGTTACGTAATTTTTTAGCATCTTCTTCGTTTTGCAAATATTTTTCACAACGAACAGGAACAAGGATAACGAGCCTAGGTTCTTTTAAATCTCCATAGCTTATTTTAAAAATATCACAAATCTGCTTGGGTCTGTTTCTCAAATGATGCCATTTGCCGTTGGCTTCCATGAGTGCAGGAGCGTCAATAGCAATCAAAACTGCAACACATTCATGCATTACATTTTTGACAAATTCACCATCCTTATCATCCAGATAGTGACCGGGAAAATCTTGAAAAGTCAGTTGTAAAGATGGTTTTTCACCAATCTTTCCTAGACCAAACTTAAAACATTTGAGCTCCTCTGTTCCTTCCAATCCTCCCGTCGCTTCAAAATCATCCAGCAGAGCTTTTAGCTCTCCTAAACGCTCTTGCAGAAATGCGGAACTTACAGGATCGGGAGTCAGTTGCAAATCGGCTTCCTCAAACGTATCAGAGAACTGCTCATACATAGCAGTTAAAACACTGGTTTTGCCTACCCCTCGATGTCCTAGCATTGTGACTTTAAGTTCTTTGGGCATTTGATTCTCCTTGTTGTGTTACTTGAATAATGACATCAACTCTTGCTGATTTAGGTTTGTTGCCTGTTCTACTGCCTCTAGCCACTCTTGGCGTACCCTGGAGCGTTCACCCAATAGCTCAAATTCCTTAGGCCAGATAGAAGAGCGTTCCTGGTAAAGAAAAATTTGCCATTCATCCTTGACTGCTTCAGCACGGAGTACACGGTCAAGAAATTCTTCTACTATGGCAAAAGCAGCTTGGGAAGGTTCACAAAGAAAATCTTCTAAGGCTGTTTCGCATTGAAAAACAGCTGCTGCATGAAGTGCTTCGAGATTGCTCTTGATTTGCTCTGCATTGGGAGACTTCCCAGACAGATGCAGATCAGTTCA
>NZ_JAAHFV010000148.1:0-14848 GCF_010672755.1 Moorena sp. SIO1F2 | reverse complement strand
TCCTTCTCCTCCATCGGATACACCAAAGTTTGAGGATCAAGTATGAAGGTTGTCTGTCAGAATGTAGAATGCAGAATGTAGAATGTAGAATGTAGAATGTAGAATGTAGAATGTAGAATGCAGAATGTAGAATGTAGAATGCAGAATGTAAAATTCTTAATTCTTAATTCTTAATTCTTAATTCTTAATTCTTAATTCTTAATTCTTAAAAGTTGTTCACCTTTAGGGTTCCCGTAGGGTAGGTTATCTGGTTCCGTAGCGTGGCCTTTTGGCCAAGGTTTAAATATGAAGGATGAAAGGCTTGGATACTTGGATGGACAGTAAAAATTGCAATTAATCATAAAAATTTTATCTCATGTTTATATAAACATTTATCCAAAAAAGTTGTTTATAAAAAGTAGTTAATATCCCTACTATTTGTCGGTTATCTGTTTCATGTTCCCTATTCCCTATTCCCTATTCCCTGTTCCCTGTTCCCTGTTTCCTATTTCCTACTATTCATAATTGTTACCAAAAACATGATATAACTAACAATGAAGTAACAAGTAACCAAGAACAAATGCAACAAATTGCGCTGAATTTAATTGCTATTGGTGTTTTTGGCATGACCCTTTCGGTTTTGCTAGGACCACTGTTGAATATTTCTCCGGCAATCCCTGCGGTAACTACTTTTGGTGTCTTGAGTCTTGTTACCCTAGATGGCTTCAGCTTCCAAGGGAAAGGGTTAACGCTGCTGTTAGATGTATTGGCGAGTACCAATCCTGAACATCGCGGACGCATAATTCGCCATGAAGCGGGTCATTTTCTGGTGGCTTACTTACTTGGTATTCCAATCACTGGTTACACCTTAAGTGCTTGGGAAGCTTTGAAGCAGGGACAACTGGGTAATGGTGGTGTGACGTTTGATACTGAGGCACTATCGGCTAAGGCTTCTAGTATTCGGGAAATGCGATTAACCTTAGATCGATTTTGCACGGTTTGGATGGCAGGCATTGCTGCGGAAACTATAGTCTATGAGAGTGTTGAGGGCGGAGCAGAAGACTGCGAAAAACTCCGAGATGCTTTGGAAGGGTTAGGTTTTTCTGCTAGTGAGTACTCAGTTAAAGCACGATGGGCTGAGCGTCAAGCGACTAGTATGATTAGTGAACACTGGGAATCTTATGAAGCACTGGTGGCTGCTATGGAAAAACGGGCATCTGTGGCAGAGTGCTGTGAGGTGATTCAATAACTATAGCGCTTTAGTTAGGGAGTAGGGAGTAGGGAGTAGGGAATCGGGAGTAGGGAGTAGGGAGTAGGGAGTAGGGAGTAGGGAGTAGGGAGTTTTGGAATGTATTGGAGGTATGGGGAGAGGGAATAGTTATTAAGGTTTTTCAAAGATACTTAGCACAACGGGTCCGAGGAGATGGTGATGCCCTAAGCATGACAAACCGGCTACCTGGCCAAATTCTTCCCGTTGCTGTCGGCTATAGAAACGAATGCGGTTAGGAGAAATTGGTAAAGACTTTTTTCGCTTTCTAACAGTATAGTCTACTAGGTAATAATGTCCTTTGGCTTCCAGTACCCGGCTAACTTCTGAGAAAACTTGTTGAGGATTGAGGTAGTGTAAAAAGCTGATGGTATTAAATACTGCTTCAAATTCCCTGTCAGCAAAGGGGAGACATTCAGCATTGCCTTTTCTATAGATTATTCGCTGCCGATGCTGGTTTTGCTGTCGGGCTTGAGCGAGCATTTGAGTAGATAAATCTACCCCAGTGCCTCGAAGATAGGGAAACTCTTGAGCAAGACGATTAAGTAAATGACCTGTACCACAGCCAAGGTCTAATACATTGGGCTGATTTGTGAGTTCTACATACTCTAACAGCCGTTTATGGAGTGCTTGGTAAAATACTGTGGTGAACAGGATGTCGTAGTTTGGTGCCCACAGATCAAAGAACTTTTCTTTTGTGCTAAAAAAATTACTAGTCATTATCAAGGTTGAAGGTTGTTTGGTTGTTCGCGTAGCGTGGCCTTTTGGCCAAGGTTGAAGGTTGTTTGGTTGTTCGCGTAGCGTGGCCTTTTGGCCAAGGTTGAAGGTTGTTTGGTTTAGGGTAGCTTTACTATTTAAATAGTACAGAAGGGAGCAAGTTTAATAATTAATCAAAACATTAGTCTTGATTAAGTTGAAAATTTACCCCCTCGTAAATATCTTGAACAGAAACGCTTAACTCTAAGGAATTTAGAGAAATAACGGAATTTTCTGATTCATACTCAGTGAACTGCCATTGATTGGTAGCAGTTTTTATATATTGCAGTAGACGATACTCACTTTGTTCGATTAGAATATATTCTTTGAACTCTGAGATGGAACGATAGTATAAAAACTTATCACCTTGGTCATAGTTTTTAGTAGAGTTTGATAAAACTTCGACAATTAACATCGGGTTCATTACTGTAGTTGTACCCTTACCTGTGTAAACCGGTTCACCCTGAATCACCATAACATCTGGATAAGTATACTGACGGTAACGAGGTATCCACAAACGCACATCACCAATGTAAATTTTGTACTCTTTTCCCTTTAATCCAAGTTTGAAAAGGGTAGCAATATTAAGGGCAATTTGATTATGATTGGTAGTGCCACCAGTCATTGGTATAATTTCTCCATCCCGATATTCACTCTTGTATTCTGCTGTTTCTTCTAGTTTTAAATAGTCTTCTGGAGAATAATATTTGGGTTCAGATATTAGTTGCATTGGTATTTAAAATTTGCTTTTGTTATTATGTTTACCGTAAGTATAATTATTAGTTCTTAATCATCGTATTGCCTATTGCCAGTTGCCTATTGCCTATTGCCTATTGCCTTTTACCTGAAGCAAGCTAGGTAATTAGCGCCAAATCTTGATGGTGTTATCGAAACTACCACTGGCAAGAGTTCTGTTATTCGGACCAAAAGCAAGAGCATGAATGGTGTCTGAATGACCGTTGAGAGTGCCAATTTCTTGAGTTGTATCAACATCCCATAGCTTTATAGTAGTATCTGCACTACCACTAGCGAGTATTTGGCCACTACGGTCAAATGCGATCGCATAAACCCAACCATTATGTCCGTTGAGGGTGGTAATTTCCTGGGCAGTGCCAATATCCCAAAGCTTGATAGTACCGTCAGCACTAGCACTGGCTAGGGTCTGTCCATTGGGAGTGAACGCGATCGCAAGCACCTGGTCTGAATGCCCTTCAAAGGTGTGAATTTCCTGACCACTTAAGGCATCCCACAGCTTGATGGTAGCGTCAGCACTACCACTAGCAAGGATTTTTCCATCTGGCCTAAAGGTTACTGAATGAATCAATGATGAATGTCCGGTCAGAGTAGTGAGCTGCGTAAGGGTACGAACATCCCAAAGCTTAATGGTGCCATCGCTACTGCCACTGGCAAGGTGGTATCCTTGGGGGTGAAAGGCAATGGAATTCACCTCACCGGAATGCCCTGTGAAGGTGAACATCTCTTTACCAGTACGGACATTCCAGAGTTTGATGGTGTGGTCAGCGCTACCACTGGCAAGACTCCTGCCTTTAGGACTAAATGCTACAGCACGTACTTCAGCGGAATGCTTAGAAAACCAACCTCCAAAGGTAAGGATTTCCCAGGCTGTTTTCAACTCCCACAACTTGATAGTTTTGTCCCTACACCCACTGGCTAGGGTACGTCCATCAGGGCTAAAGGCTACAGAATAAATTTCATCGGAATGACCTTTGAGAGTGGTTGCTGCAAAAACGATAATCCTGGGATTACCTCTTGGTGGCCTAGAGTTAGTTTTTAGATTAGTTTTACCAGTGGATTGGGGAGTTAGTTGATTACGGTGGAATGGCTCCCAGGTAAGACCAGCTTCGGTTTCTTGGGTGATTCCTAAATCGTCCATCACTGCGATCGCGGATTGATACCTGAGCTTGATGGAACTCTGAATCATTTTGTCGAGAATCCGACTCAATTGTCTACTGACGGGATTATTGACCAAAAAATCCCGCCAGACAAAGCCATTTTCCATCGGATCGTATAAATTAAATGGCTGAGTTTGGGTCAATAAATGAATGCAGGTGACTCCTAAACTATAGATATCACTGGCAAATACTGCTTTACCAAAGATTTGTTCGGGAGCCGCATAACCAGCACTACCAATAGTTGTGCCAGTTTTGGCTAAGGTAGTGGCTGTGGCATACTTGGCTGCACCAAAATCTACCAATACCAGGTCTGGGGGAGTGATAACCCCCTGCCTAGCACTGGGGCGGAGGATACCACGACGAATGATATTCTCTGGCTTGATATCCCGATGAATTACCTTACCTTGGTGGATAAAGTGCAGCACTGGTAACAACTGACTCAGGAGTCTACGAATCTGACCTTCTCGGAATGGTTCAGTTGCTGCCAACTCTTGAGCTAAATTTTCCCCATGGATAAATTCCTGAACTATGTACCAGTGATGATCTTGTTCAAAATGGGCGAAGAGTTCAGGAATCTGGGGGTGTTTGCCCAACTGTTCTAAGCGCAAGGCTTCCTGGTGAAATAATCGAGCAGCTTTGGTAGGATGATTATTACCTTGGGGGTAAAATTGCTTAATCACACAGTAGGATTTAGACGCTTTTCCCTCGTCGATGGCCAAAAGCGTTCTGCCAAAGCCTCCTGCTGCAATCAGCTTAATAGGGCGGTATTGCTGTCCTAACAAGAGTTTAGTGCCGCAAGTTTGGCAAAACTTGTTGCCATCAGGATTGTAAGGCTTAGGGCAGTTGGGATTGAGACAGTAGCTCACACAAACAGCTGGTTAGATTACTTAAATCCAAGGGTAGGGTGGGTTAGGCGGCGAATACTCTAAAAGCTCACCTTTTAACCGACCTATCCGCCGTAACCCACCAATAACAGTGTGTCATAACCCAGAAATAGGTTGAAAATTCCGTAATCGCAACGCATTAGTTACCACAGATACTGAACTAAATGCCATCGCTGCACCAGCAATAATGGGATTGAGTAACCAGCCAAAGATCGGGAATAACACACCAGCCGCAATCGGAATTCCTAGTACATTGTAGATAAAGGCAAAAAATAGGTTAGTGCGAATGGTGCTGAAGGTAGCACGACTTAGTTGAATGGCAGTAATGATACCTTGTAAATCTCCCGAGATTAGGGTAATATCAGAGGCTGCGATCGCAACATCAGTACCTGTACCAATGGCAATCCCCACGTCTGCTTGAGCCAGAGCTGGGGCATCATTAATCCCATCCCCTACCATTGCTACAGTTTTGCCTTCTTTTTGGAGAGTAGAGATCATGCTAGCTTTTTGATCTGGTCGGACTTGAGCAAATACCCGATGGATGCCAACCTCGTTTGCGATCGCATCAGCAGTTTGTTGATTATCTCCCGTTAGCATTACTACCTCTAATCCCAACCGCTTCAAGGATTTCACCACCTCAGCTGAAGCAGGTTTGAGGGCATCAGCAATACCGAAAATCCCCTCAATTTTACCATCAACTGCGATCCAAACTACCGTCTTACTGCTCGCCTCCCAATCCCCCTGATAGTCTGCTAAAGACCGATTCGGTTGCACTGTCACATCTGTGTCAATCCCTAATTCTTCCATCCATCGTTTTGTCCCAATCTGTACCAATCTTTTGCCCTTGAGCCCACCCCCTGCTGGTTCGGGAGATAACAGGGGATGATCGTGATCAACCATTGCCTGTACCCCACTGCCAGCAACAGCAGTAAAATTCTCTGGTGTTGGTAATTGCAATCCTATTCCCTGAGATTGGGCATAGCGCACCACTGCTTCAGCTAAGGGATGTTCCGAATGACTTTCCACTATTGCCGCTAGTTGCAGCAAGTTGATTTCATTGCTGCCGGTAAAGCTGCCCAGTTCTGACGAAGAGTCATAGATGCCTCCAACTGTAATAAAATCCGTTACCGTAGGTTTCCCTTCCGTTAGGGTTCCGGTTTTATCTAGCACGATAGTTTGCAGTTGATGAATCAATTCCAGACTCTCGGCATTTTTTATTAAAATCCCGTTTTCTGCACCTTTACCCGTCCCTACCATCACTGCGGTTGGAGTAGCTAGACCTAAAGCACAGGGACAAGCAATCACTAACACTGCCACCATATTAATCATGGCTAGGGTAGGATTTCCCGTGGTTATCCACCAAACTCCAAAAGTGATTATTGCGATCGCAATCACTACCGGCACAAACCACCCTGTCACCTGATCCGCTAAGGTTTCAATCGGTGCTTTAGACCCTTGAGCCTGGTGTACTAACTTAACAATCTGTGCCAGTACGGTATCTTTCCCGACCCGAGTCGCTTGGAACTGGAAGCTACCGGTTTTATTAATCGTTGCTCCAATCACTTCATCCCCCGGCTGTTTCTTGACCGCAACACTTTCTCCTGTCACCATGGCTTCATCCACACTAGAAGCTCCTTCCATAACTATGCCGTCTACCGGAATAGTTTCTCCTGGACGCACTAATACCACATCTCCAACTTGCACCTGGGCCAAGGGAATATCCTGCGCTTGACCATGGCGAATCACACGAGCGGTTTTAGCTTGTAATCCCATCAACTTACGAATTGCTTGAGATGTCTGTCCTTTAGCCCGGTGTTCTAGCAATCGCCCTAGCAAAATCAGGGTAATCACTACAGCAGTGGTTTCATAGTACACAGGGAGAGTTACCCCTTGGGGTAGGAATGATTTCAAAACAACCGGGGGCAACACCGTGGGAAACAGAGAATAGACATAGGCAGCACTAGTCCCAAGGGTGACTAGGGTATTCATATCTGCTGTTTTGTGTTTCCAGGCTTTCCATGCTCCAGTCAAAAAAGACTGTCCACACCAAAACAGAACCGGTGTGGTTAAGACCAGCTGTAGCCAAGGGTGATGTAACCAAGATGGAATCCAGGGGATAGATAATCCTGTCATCATCGGTAGTGAAGCAATCACTAACACAGTACTAAGCACAGCACCGACAATGAATTTTCGTTTTAGGTCAAGGGTTTCGGCTTGACGTTGCCATTCGAGATCATCAGGCTCATTACTGATATCCTCGATCGGGAAAGCTTGGTAGCCAGCATCACTCACTGTCTGTTGAATCAGTTTGGTTAGTTGCTGGTTAGTTTTGTGGGGGTTACTTTCCTCGGTATTGTAGGTAATACTAGCTTCTTCTGTACCAAAATTGACCCTGCACTCTACTACACCTGGAACCCTTTGAATCAGGGTTTCTATGCGTCTGGCGCAACCAGCGCAGCTCATTCCTTGTAAACGAAAGCTTTGTTGTGTCATGATATCCTCTAACCCTACGGTTAAAGGATAAACTCTCTAGTTTAGTGGAGAGTCAAGGGGATGAGTTTTAGTGCTTAGTGAGGGAACAGGGAACAGGGAACAGGGAACAGGGAACAGAAAAAAAATCCTGTTCACCTCATAGTTATGAAAAACGCTGTAATCTGAGTTACGTCTGCATGATAGTTGACCGCTGACCGCTGACCACTGACAGCTGACCGCTGATAGCTTACATTTACTTTGTCTTATTTCCCCCAATCAGTTCACGAGCACGGAGTTTTACCAGAACTTTTACTCGCCGCTTAAATTCTTCAAAATCTTCTGCACTCAATTCTGTTTTCTGCCATGGTTCCCGTTGCATCAATCTTTTAAACCACTGATCCATGTTAGGATAATCAGTAAGATTAATCTCTAACTTCAGCAATAACGATATTGCTGCTCCAGCAACGATATCTCCTAAGGTTAACTGGTCCGAAGCAAAGTAAGGGCTGTTTCCTAATAACTCGGATAAAAATTTGAGTACTGTATCTAGCTTCTGCTTGGCTCGTGTAAATTGTGGTGAGTCTTCCTTTTGACAGATTAGTTGAACTACTGGGGGAAATAGCTCATTAGCTGTCAACAATTGTACCATGCGTACTTTGGCTAATGCCTCTGGTGAAGTTGGCAGCAGCGCAGGTGTGGGATATTTGGCTTCCAAGTAGTCCATAATTGCCAAGGATTCTACTAACCGCAAACCGTCATCCTCCAGAACAGGAATGTGATGAAATGGGTTAATGTCTAAAAACTCTGGTTGAAATTGATCGCCATCTAATTTAACTAATACTGTTTCAAAGGTAAGGTTTTTTTCTAGTAAGGTTAGCCAGACACGACGAACATTGGGCGAGAGGGGATTGTAGTAGAATTTGAGCATCGATTATTTATCCTGACGTTTACCTTTGAAATTTAGCTTAATTTTACCGAAAAATATGGTTGTGGTTGCTTCTTAGAAGGTAATGGTAGTTCTGAAACTTCAGGGTCTGTGAACTCAAAAAGTTAGTTACGGCTTAAAATAATGGTGCGTTACGGCTTCGCCTAACGCACCCTACGAGATCTACAATATCAAATGATTGACCTTTGGTCACGCTACGCGATTGGCCGTAGGCCACGCTAAAAGCGATTGACCTTTGGTCACGCTACGCGATTGGCCGTAGGCCACGCTAAAAGCGATTGACCTTTGGTCACGCTACGCGATCGAGCTTAGAAAGAACCGAAAAGATAATTACCAGGAGAATCTGGGTCATCACTTTTGTGAAATTGTTCAAGCAAGTCTTTAAACTGATCCTTAGACAAAGTGTTACCTGCTTTCAGATTTAGCTTAGAGCAAGCAATCTCTAATTCTTCATCGCTAACTCCCCAGGCTTTGATCAAATTAGAAAATTCTTCAGGACTTATAACACCATCTCCATTCTGATCAAACAGCTCGAAAACCTCATCAGCTTCTTTTTTTACAGTCTCGTACATTTCGTTGCTGGTAATTCGAGTGTAACCATGTTCCAACCACTCATCTAAACTAATTTCACCATTATTATTTTTATCTACATCTTTTTGGAGATGATCCCAATCAGCCATGACTTCGGCATACATCTTGTCATAACCAGCGGATCCCGGCTCAAGATTATGTAACTTAGCTACTGTCTGCGCTTTAATATCAAAGTCTTCTTTGGTTACAACACCATCATTATTAGTATCATAAATATTAAACAAATGCGTCCATTTCTTGGTTTGAAATTCAGTAAGCATGTTGGCTAATCTCCATCAATAAAAAAGTAAGATTTGACTGGTGCAATTCACCAAGGTAGCTTCAAGGCTAGGTAAATTACTACTACACAACAGCATTGCTACTGTTCAGCATAAAGAACTTCTAAACCTTTAGCTGACAAAACTATACTACCATAGTCTCGTTAATTTTTTGCCTTCACAAAATAATCTTTGTGCTACATCGATGGCATTACCAGCTGAGTTCAAATTCAGCAAATTACTGAACAATACGTCAGGGATATACTTACAGCTATTGAACTGAATCCTTACGATGTTTTCTGGGCCCCACCGCCATATAAATACTTACTATTAGGTGCTTTATTTCGTTTCTATAGTTATCATTCGGTGCAATTCAGAATAATACTTAATCGTTTGTTCATTCCATTCCATCATCTTCCATTCAACTGGCTGCTGGTTCAATCCATTGAGGAAAGAAGGGAACACTATCGGCTCCTCAAATGTAGTTGAGTATAAGAAGTGGAAATCATCATGATACATCCTCTGAGTAACTTTGTTTTCACGATCAACCAAACAGAAAGCCCTTTTAGCTCCTAAGTCATCAATATATTTACCAAAAGCTGCTAATAGTAATGGCATGGCTCGCCTGTAGTGTCTGAGCATCACGCTGTATGTATTGATATCGACTGCCGGAATCTTGTCTTGAAAAACGTAATGTTCACCATTAGGTCTTTGCCCCATTTCAAAAGGGAACCTACTCGACTTGGTTCTATCGTTAATTCGTGATGTTAGTACTATTTCATTGTCTTTGATGACAAAAAAATAGGTTCCTACTAAATGATATTCATTGTCGATTCGATTACTAAATCCCTCATATCCTGCTTTTTTTAAGTGCATTTTATGCACTTCGCGAACCTGTTCAGTCCAATTTTTAGTCTGGTCATTAACACCCATGACATAAACCAGGTATCCATCTTTTTCGAGATATAAATATGGAGCCAAAAGTTCTTGATCTGAATACCATAAATCACCGGGAGTTTTCCTAGACAGGCTATGGTCAGCTTTCGACATTGAATTGATCATCAGTGAAACTAAAATCTTCAGTGTTGGATCACTCCATGGCAATGGTTAGGGAAGACTAGCCATTTTTAAGCACTAATAGTGAATTACTCTACCAAATAAACCCTAAACAACTTGAGATTTAAGCTTAACTTAAGGATGATATAGCACTACCGATTCAGGTGTTTGAGATTTATACAACCAGCAAAAGCTGTTGCCATCAACTTTTGCCTCTAGCATGCATGCCTCTTGCCTTTCCCGTAGCGCCGCGATATCAGCCTTTGGCCTGTGGCTACGCTACGGGAATAGTTTTTGAAAAAAATAAGCTGACGGTTGATGGCACCTCAAGTAGCGTGAGCTAAAAGCTCACGTCTGTTCGCGTAGCGTGCGCGTAGCGCATATGCTTACCTTAAGAGTTTACTCTACGACTAAACTTAACCTTAAGTCCATCCCGGGGATGGGGAGTTGGAATCACCACCATTTCTAAATCTTGACCTGGCACTAATTTCCATTCATAATCCCGGAGCAATTGAGCCGCGAAAATCTTCATTTCTAATTTGGCAAACTCCCTGCCTAAACATTCCCGTAAACCGCCACCAAAGGGAATATATCCAAAGATTTTTTGTTTATCTTCTGTCCTATCTGGACCAAACCGATCTGGATCAAAGCGTTGATGATATTGATAAATTTCCTCATCTTTGTGGGTTTCGGTAATTTGGCACAGTATATTCCAACCTTGAGGAATCAAGTAACCGTTAAATTCAAAAGACTGAATAACCTTCCGAAAAAGACCACTAACAGGAGGAATTATGCGCAGCACTTCTTTGAGCACTTGCTCTAGATAGGTCATCTGCTTGAGATGTTCCATGGTTAGGGCTTCTGAACCAGAAAACTGCTGTTGTTCAGCACGGAGATGGGCAACAACATCTGGATGCTGCGCTGTCAACAGACAAAAAGATGCGATCGCAGAGGTTAAGGTTTCGTGGCCTGCCCACAACAACAGAAGCACTTGGTCTTTGATTTCATCCAAACTCAAGGAATTCCCCTGGTCATCCTCGGCTTGTAACAATAGTCCCAAGGCGTCCTCTCCGGGATTTTTCTGTTGCTGTCGCTGTTGGACAATGGTTTCGATATAGGTCAGCAATCCTTGACGAGCACGCAAGGCTTTACCAAACCTTGTCCAAGGTAGAGAGAGCGGGATACTGAACACTCCCTCAGAAAAGTTATTAAATAGTTGAGCCAGAGGGGTTTCGGAACCTCCATCAGTTCCCATCAGCAAGGTACTAGCGATCTCAAAGGTATAGTCCTGCAGTTGAGGATACCAGGTTAAAGTTCCCATCTGTTCCCATTTCTGGAGATAATTGCTAGTAATGTTGGCCATGGTGGGAATATAACTAGCTAATGCTCTCGGTTGAAACGCCTGGGACATTAACTTACGGCGCTTTTGGTGGAAAACTCCCGTTTGGTTGGCCAGTGAGGCGGCTCCAAGTAAGATTTGCGTGCTTTTGGGCCAGATAGAAGCAACATACTGATTTTCATTCGTAAACAGAAATTGATTCGCTTCTGCAGTATTCATCGTCACCGCAGGACTACCAAAAATGTGGGTTTTGTAAATGCGCCCATACTTGTCTAACCGCTTTTTGTGGAAATTTCGATCGGTTAAAAAGCTGATCGTCTCACCGATAATGGGTAAACAGACGTTACCAGGGGGCAATGGAAGCGAACGCATATCTTGAGTGGTGGTTTCCATGGAAATAAGCAAGCTGCAGGGTCAAGACTTATTATCTCTTGCCTGATCCAGGGTAAACCCATCTTATTTTGAAATCCCTACTGGATATGATTATTAATTTTGAAATCTTTTCTGAGTAACTGGGTTACCAATTGGTTTAGGAAGAAACGTTCTAAGTTAGTCAAAAGACACAACAACAAAAATGCAATACTTCATATCGAAGTAGCCCGCAACCGTAGACCAAGTGCCTGTATTACCTTGAGAACAGTGGCTAACTCTGGATTACCTTCCATCAACAACGCCTGATCAAGACTCTCATGTCCGAGACCGGTTTCGTGAGCAATTTGTGTCATTGCTTTGGAACGAGCAATATCTCCTAGAGCAGCCACCACCAAGGCAGGATCGCCATCTTCAAGAGCAGCTTCGAGATAGGCAGCCATATCTTCTTTGGTCTCCAGATGTTCTGCCACATCCCAGGGATGGGTTTTGATGTTGGTCATGACCATCTCCTATAACTTTTGTGCTAGATCTAGGGCTGTCTTGATGTCCCGGTCTTGGGTGCGCTTGTCACCACCTGCAAGGAGGATTATCAAGGTACTCCCAAATAATGAAATTGTACACCAGACCTATAATACATTAAAGAACCTTTGCTTGCCCACACCGAAAATTCTCACCAACAACCATACCTCAACAAACCCCAGAAGCGGCAACTACGCCATCACCATCAAACCAGCTTGGTCTAGAATCGGTATCAGTACCAATAACTTTTCTTGTGGCAACCGCTACAGTTTCCGAAGCAGCAACAGTGGATAGTAAAACGTTAACTACCAGAACTGAAATTACCAGTCCAACCCTGGGATTGGGAGAATTCATCTTAGGATTACTGGTGGTAGGGCCACTTGTACCCGCTTCAATCAAGCAATTGATGTATAGATGAATGTAGAGATAAACGATATGGTTAAAAATTGGTTTATTTACAGTATTGTCGCTATTACGGTGATGGGTTGTCAACCCACCACAATTAAAACCAATATCACTCAATCAACCATAACAGGAGTGACCAATGATGTCACTAAGAATAACGTTATTCTTAGTGATGCTCCTGAGAAGTGGTGGCAGAAAACTAATATTCACGCTATGGCTGTCAGTCCAGAGAATCCAGAAATTCTCTACGTAGCCACCCATCATGGCTTACTCCAGCGTTCTGAAGCAGGGAAATGGCTGCAAGTTGGCAAAACTCGTTCTAATTTCACCAGCTTTGTGGCTCATCCCAAGGATAGCGGACGCTTTTATGCTAGCTTACATCCACCATCAGGAGGCAAGCTCGGTTTTCTGACTAGCTACAATCAAGGGCAACATTGGCAGCTCCAATCCCTGCTCGGAGTAGACTTTTTGACTTTAGCGATCGCACCAGCTAACCCCAAAGTAATTTATGGATGGGCGGTTTCTGGAAAACAAGGCTTGTTGGTTTCAAAGGATGGTGGCAAAACCTGGAATCAATTACCAGCGCAGGGACTGGAGGATAATCCCCATAACTTAGTAGTTGACCCGCGCAATCCTGAGCACGTGTTTGCCGCTACAACTCTGGGATTATTTGAGAGTAGGGATGGTGGAAAAAGCTGGATTTTAGTCCCCAATTCTCAAGAGTCCCTCGTTGCTAGTCTGGCTCTGAAATCTGAAGCAGAAAAGACAGTAATTTATGGATTTCACATCCTTTCAGAAGACTCCGGAGGATTCTTTAAAAGTACCGATGGGGGTAAGACTTGGGAAGCCATAAGCGCAGAAACTGGAGACTTATTTTTGTATATGGCGATCGCCCCGTCTAATCCCGATTTTTTATACGCTGCTAATGATCAGAATGGAATTTTACAATCTAAAGATAGCGGCAAAACTTGGCAACCATTATTCTAATACTATTCCCATAGAAAAGGGAGTAGGGAGTAGGGAGTAGGGAGTAGGGAGTAGGGAGTAGGGAGTAGTGAGTAGGGAATCAAAAATTATCACAATTCATTTAGGTACCCTATAGAATTTATATTACTATTATAAGACTATAATATAGCGTTTATTATAGCTATGATGTACACATTATTTTTCCCTATTGCCTATTGCCTATTGCCTATTGCCTATTCCCTATTCCCTGCTCCCTGCTCCCTGCTCCCTGCTCCCTACAACCCAGATTTTTGTACTTAAAGTGCCCTGATAATTGATAATTACTATGGCTATTAATAGATTCCGTTTACGTCAATTGCACGCTTGGTTTGCCCCAATTATGATATTGCCAGTGTTGTTGACTGTGATTACCGGTTCCTTATTTCAGGTGGCAGTTCTTACTGATAAAAGTAGTGAATTTATTTGGCTTTTGGAACTGCACAAAGGAAAATTTGGTGCCATTAACTTACAAATGATTTATCCCTTTCTCAATGCCTTTGGTTTATTAACCTTAGCAATTACAGGTATTTCTATGTGGTTCCAGACTCGGCGACGGGTTATAGGGCAGCGCTCACGAAATAGGTAGGGAATAGGGAACAGGGAATAGGGAACAGGGAATAGGGAATAGGGCAAAAATTCTGTGTACCTCATAGCTAGGAAAAACGCTATAGCATTTTTATTTGAGATGTAAACATAGGATTAATAGACTAAGCGATGCATCGCTTAAACCACTCTTGAGCATGGCATTTTGCATTTTGCATTTTGCCTTAAAAGGCTAATAGCAATCCGTGTAGTAATTGTGATAATTTTGTTCCCTGTTCCCAGATCCGCTGTTCCCTATTACCAAAAATTCTGGGTTTAAAGTTCCTGTAGGGTGGGCAGGGTCGCAGACAGATTCACCAAGCTGGCAATGCAGGTTGCTAGGCACTGCCCACCTGAAAATTAACGACTATTTTCTCTTCCCGACTCCCGACTCCCGACTCCCGACTCCCGACTCCCGACTCCCGACTCCCGACTCCCGACTCCCGACTCCCGACTCCCGACTCCCGACTCCCGACTCCCGACTCCCGACTCCCGACTCCCGACT
>NZ_JAAHFV010000147.1:0-14853 GCF_010672755.1 Moorena sp. SIO1F2 | reverse complement strand
TACCCCTACTCCCTACTCCCTACTCCCTACTCCCTACTCCCTACTCCCTACTCCCTACTCCCTGCTCCGAAGTCCCTACAACTCAACCTACGGGAAAATCCTTGTATTGAGCCATGAAACGAAACTTATCTTCACGCCGACGTTTCACCAATAAACCTGGCTTTGGCTACCCTCGCAAAACCCTAGGCAAAATGCGGGTAGCATTTACCTTTAGCATCCTATGTATTGCTGTTAGTTTTATTCCCATTCGCTTAGGGCTCGCCCATCTCCAATCCCCCACTCCTGAGGTGATTCTGACCCTCGGTGGAGATATCACACGGGAAAAATTTACAGCTGAGTTTGCTCAGCAACATCCTAACCTTGATATTTGGGTCTCTTCTGGAGAGCCCACCCCACAAGCCCAAAAGGTCTTTCGGGAAGCAGGTATTCCTGATCAGCGAGTAAATCTTGATCGCCGTGCTATCGATACCGTCACCAACTTTACCTCCCTGGTTCAAGATTTCCAAACCCATGACATCCACCATGTGTATCTAATCACCTCAGACTTTCATATGCGTCGGTCGATTGCGATCGCCTTCTTTATTTTCGGCAGTCAGGGTATTGCCTTCACTCCTGTCGCCATTCCTTCCCAGCAGCCTGAGGAATCCTGGCTGCAAGTGCTACGGGATGTAGGGCGCTCGGTGGTCTGGATTATCACTGGTCGTACTGGAGCGAGTCTTCATTATTATTTGAGAGCATGATTGGGAATTAAGAATGAAGAATTGAGAATCGGGAATCGGGAATCGGGAATCGGGAATCGGGAATCGAGTGCAGGTTGGCCGGTTGCTGGTTAAAACCTTAAACATTCAACCTACCCTACGGGAACGCCAAAGGCTAACAACCTTCAACCACCCAACCTTCAACCTTCAACCACCCAACCTTCAACCTTCAACCACCCAACCTTCAACCTTCAACCACCCAACCTTCAACCACCCAACCTTCAACCAAACCAATATATGACTCTTGACTTAAGTAAACCACCAGCCTTAGAATTAGCGCCCTTAGTAGATTTAAGCAAATACGACTCATCTCAATTTGACCGAGGGCGTCCGAGCTGGTTAGTCTTAATCTGGTGGTTGGTGCAAGCGATCGCATTTCCCTTAAGTCTTCATAACTTCAATGGTTTCCGCCGATGGCTGCTCCAATTATTTGGAGCCAAGATTGGTACTAATGTCGTTATTCGACCGACTGCTCGTTTTACTTACCCCTGGAAAGTAGAAATTGGTGACTACAGTTGGATTGGGGATGATGTAGTGTTCTACAGCATCGATCGGATTAGCATTGGTAGTCACTGCATTATTTCCCAAAAATGTTACCTCTGTACCGGTAGTCACGATATCAAAGACCCAAGATTTGGGTTAATCACAGCTGAGATTAATGTTGGGAACGGAGCCTGGATTGCCACCGATTGCTTCGTTGCGCCCGGTGTCCACATTGGAGCCAATGCCGTTATTGGTGCTCGCAGCAGTGTGTTTAGTAATATCCCAGAGCAGCAAGTATGCTGGGGAACACCAGCGCGTGCTCGGTATCGACGGGAGATAGGGAATGAAGAATGAAGAATGAAGAATTTAGAATGAAGAATGAAGAATTTAGAATGAAGAATGAAGAATGAAGAATGAAGAATGAAGAATTTAGAATCGGGAGTCGGGAGTCGGGAATTGGGAGTCGGGAATTGGAAAGGCTAATCTGACTGCCCATCTCTTCATGGCATAATGACTATAGAAAATAATGATGTGATCAACATGAGCCAGGTTGTGTTTTTGGTTGAGAAAGATCCGGACAAGGGTTATACCGCCAGGGCTTTGGGAGAATCTATCTTTACTCAAGCAGATACCTTGGATGAGCTGACAGCGATGGTTCGAGATGCTGTTCAGTGTCATTTTGAAGAAGCGAACCGTCCTAAGGTGATTCTGCTCCATTCGCGTAGCGTGGCCTACGGCCTCAGCTCCCAATTACCTGCTCTCTTTGCCAAAGTGTTTATTTAGCATAACAAGTACGGAAGAGCCAAAGATACTGAACAATTCTAAATTCGCGCATTCTACTTGGTGGTGCGTTACGGGGCGGGCTATCCCAATACTGGCGATCGAAGTGGAAAATTAGGGCAAGCCCGCCCCTAACGCACCCTACATTCTTAATTCTTAATTCTTAATTCTTAATTCTACATTCTACATTCTTAATTCTTAATTCTTAATTCTTAATTCCCCAAAAATCAACCCACCGCAAAATCACTATACCGACGCATAAACGGAGTGTGAAAGGCTAATACAATATCATACTTAGGAATTCCCGCATCAGTCAGCTCATTAGCCACACCATATTCCGTTCCATCGTATTGAATCCAAATCTTGTCGTTGATAATATCAATGTGAATCAGGCAGCCATAGACGCGGCGATGCTCTTCCCAACCCACACTAATAATTTGATAGTGGTCGTTTTCTATATCAAAGGAAGTATAGCGGTCTATATCCCCAAACGAAGGTTTAATTTTGCTGTAATCTGTCAAAATTTTCTTAATCGCTTCACGATACTGATTTAATTTATCCATTCCACAATTACCTCCTGGTTAGGATCGAATACTAACAGAAACTGGGAAAGAGAGGGGGGAGTGTGGGAAGTGTGGGAAGTGTGGGAAGTGTGCGGGCAGATGGAACAGGCAAGAGGCAAGACGCAAGAGGGATATGTAATTAGCGATCGCGTAAATCTAAGGTTAATATCAGGTCAGGATAATTACCCTTAATAAAATAAAAATCTCCCCTATCTCCCCATCTTCAAATCTCCCCATCTCCCCACCCTCTCCTTAATTATGGGTATTCAACCAGAGTTGATCTAACGGCTGGTCAAAATCCTCTGACATTTTAACTAACCCCTTAGCGCTACCAAACTTAGGCGTTGCTTGTACTGCCATCATTGGCACAATTCTAAACGATTTCCCATCACTACCGAGGATGACAACCTCTTCCCCTGCTGCTGCTGCTTCAAGTAGTTCCGCGAGTCTAGTCTCTGCTTCCTTCAACTGAATTTGGTACATGATCACGGTTCCAGAGCCAACGCTTTGAGTATAGCAATTAGAAGGGAGTAGGGAGTAGGGAGTAGGGAGCAGGGAGTAGGGAGTAGGCAATAGGGATGCTAGCAATAGGCAATAGTGTCGGAAGTGTGCGGTCAGTGCAACGGTTTTTGGAGTAGGGAACAGGGAACAGCGGATCTGGGAACAGGAGGAAGTGTGCGGTCAGTGCAATGGTTTTATTAACTGTGCGGCCAGTGCAACGGTTTTTTGATTAGGCAGCAGGGAGCTGAGGCCGTAGGCCACGCGGGGCGCGTTCGGAGCAGGGGGGAGTATCAGAACTGTAAGCCCAGTGCAACGGTTTTATCAACTGTGCGGCTAGTGCAACGGTTTTCTGATACCTATTGATAGGAAAAGGGACTTCCAAGCAGGGGGAGTGTCCTAAGTGTCGGAACTGTGCGGCCAGTGCAACGGTTTTCAAAACTGTACGGCTAGTGCAATGGTTTTCTGATCACTGGTTTTCTGATCACTATTGATTAGGAAAAGCGACTTCGGGGGGGGGAGTTTCGGAACTATGTGCTCAGTGCAACGGTTTTCTCAACTGTCGAAAGTGTGGGGAGATCGGGAGTCAGCTCAGCGTTCCCTCTTGCCTCTTGCCTCTTGCATGCATGCCTCTTGCCTGTTCCCTGTTCCCTACTCCCAGCTAGAATAAAGTGGACTATAGTTTAGGGTAATCAATCATGGATGCTCCTAAGTCTGAAACCACTCCTCCTCGCAGTTACGTCCATTTGCACTCTGTCTAGGCCAGTTCAAAGTCCCAGATGATTTTGATGCCCCGTTGCCAGATGAGATTCTAGACGGGTTTGAGCAATAGTGAAACTATAGAATATTTTTGTCAATTTTTCCTTGACCAATGATTAATCAATAGGGAATTGAGAATTAAGAATTGAGAATTAAGAATTGAGAATTGAGAATTGAGAATTAAGAATTGAGAATTAAGAATTGAGAATTGAGAATTGAGAATTGAGAATTGAGAATTAAGAATTGAGAATTGAGAATTAAGAATTGAGAATTGAGAATTAAGAATTGAGAATTAAGAATTAAGAATTAAGAATTAAGAATTGAGAATTAAGAATTAAGAATTTAAAATTAACCCTTCTACCTTCTACCTTCTACCTTCTACCTTCTACCTTCTACCTTCTACCTTCTACCTTCTACCTTCTACCTTCTACCTTCTACCTTCTTAATTCTACCTTCTTAATTCTACCTTCTTAATTCTACCTTCTTAATTCTACATTCTACATTCAACTTTCCCTACTCCCTAGTAACGACGCCGGGAGACACTAGCTTCACCCAACTTACGCCAGGTATGCCAGCCAACTACTCCATCCACTTTCAAACGGTTGTTGCGTTGGAATTGAGTTACACCTAGGTAGGTATATCGGTCAAAATTGGCGTTAAATTTAACAATGGTGTAGCCCAAGCTGATTAGGATCTGCTGCAAAAATCGCACGGCGTCACCATTGTTACCAGGAGTCAGCACTGGCATAGTCACAGTAGTAATTGTGTCAAGGGTTAGGGATGGTGGGTTATAGGGAGGATAGGGAGGATAGGAATGTTGGGCGTCAACGTTGATGACTTCTTTTGGGCTTTCCATGGATGGGGCGGTTGCCATCCCTAGGTCTTGATTGTCCATAGTTTCTGGTGAATTGGTCATGGATTGGTCATCCGCCATCATGGTTTGGGCAGGATTGGGGATTGGTATTTCTGAGTTGTTTTTCATGATTTGTGCTGAAGTTGTGAATAGGTTAACAAGCGACTATTAAAGGTTTTCAATTGGTTAGCTAGGAGGGAGTAGGGAGCAGGGAGTAGGGAGCAGGGAGTAGGGAGTAGGGTGTAGGGTGTAGGGTGTAGGGTGCGTTAGGGACAGAAAGCCTATGATTTTGAGACTCTTCGCCCCTGTTAAAGCCCGTCCCGTAACGCACCACCATAGGGAATAGGGAGTAGGGTGTAGGGTGTAGGGTGTAGGGTGCGTTAGGGACAGAAAGCCTATGATTTTGAGACTCTTCGCCCCTGTTAAAGCCCGTCCCGTAACGCACCACCATCTGACATACACAAGATTTTTTCCCTATTGCCTATTACCTTTTGCCTAAACTCCAAATATGGCATTTCTTGCAGTTATGAGCTACAGTCTTCTTTGAGGTTGATTCCCTGTCTTGATTTAGGGCATCACTGTTCCCGATTCCCGATTCCCTGTTCCCTGTTCCCTTAACCATCACTATTGTAAGCTTCAGAAATTACAGGTGGTATTTCGGCAAGAGCTCCCTTTGTTTTCCTGTTGAATAACCCGTAACTATAACAATTTTCAATCGTAAGTGAAAAATACCTCTCTAGACAGTGGATACTACAGGGAATCGGGAATGCGCGAATTTAGAATGCGCGAATTTAGAATTGGGAATCGGGAATCGGGAATCGGGAATCGGGGGAAGAGTATGGGTTGTGGTAGATAAATGTGATCGCAGATGGCTATGGTCGGTAAATGCGAACGCGCCCCGCGTGACAAGCAGGTCAATCGCATCTAGCTGTGATCGGTAAATGCGTTCGGATCTAGCTGTGATCAGTAAAAGCGATCGCATCTAGCTGTGATCAGTAAATGCGATCGCATCTAGCTGTGATCAGTAAATGCGATCGCATCTAGCTGTGATCAGTAAATGCGATCGCATCTAGCTTTGATCAGTAAATGCGATCGCATCTAGCTGTGATCGGTAAATGCGATCGCATCTAGCTGTGATCAGTAAATGCGATCGCATCTAGCTGTGATCAGTAAATGCGATCGCATCTAGCTGTGATCGGTAAATGCGATCGCATCTAGCTGTGATCGGTAAATGCGATCGCATCTAGCTGTGATCGGTAAATGCGATCGCATCTAGCTGTGATCAGTAAATGCGATCGCATCTAGCTGTGATCAGTAAATGCGATCGCATCTAGCTGTGATCAGTAAATGCGATCGCATCTAGCTTTGATCAGTAAATGCGATCGCATCTAGCTGTGATCAGTAAAAGCGAACGCGCCCCGCGTGACAAGCAGGTCAATCGCGTAGCGGCTCTTTTGGAGCATCGCGTAGCGTGACAAGCAAGTCAATCGCACTTACTATTCCCTGTTCCCAGATCCGCTGTTCCCAGATCCGCTGTTCCCTCTCCATCAAAAAATTGTTACAAAAATTTTCAAAATATGTTATAATTATGCAATTTTTATGCTATTCTAGAAAAAGGAACACTCAAAAGGAGATAAGTGAAGAGCCAGCCCACAGATGTTAGAGCGTCACGGGCTGGCTCTGGGTCTCCCACTCAAAAGGAGGTAATTTTATTATGTCGTACAGTCAACGCCTATACCCATGGGCAATCGTTCGCTTGTTACCACAGATGCAACGAGTCGTTGTCGCTCGTTTCCGTAACCGATCCAATGCGGAGGGTCATATGACAGCTCTTAAACGGCTGATGCCCGAGGCTGAATTTGTGATTATTTTTGATGTTCCTAATCCTATTGGTGAAGAAGAATCTTCAGAATGAAGAATGTAGAATTGAGAATGTAGAATTGAGAATGTAGAATTAAGAATGGATAATTACCAATTCGCGCATTTTAAATTATTAATTCTTAAATCAAAAAGGTTGTTCGCCTTTGGTGTTAGGTGAAGGGGAGGTTGTTTGTAAGAATGGAGAATGGTGAAGGCAGAATGGTGAATTCTTCATTCTAAATTCTTCATTCTAAATTCTTCATTCTAAATTCAAAAATACTGATCCACCTCGTTAAGACCGGGAGGAACCTGGTTTGCCTGACGAATTTCACGACTTCCAACCCCAACTACTGCGAGAAACCTGCCAACCTCCCAACTATCCCAGGGAGGAGATGTTCATTGCTACAAACCTGAATGTATATTACAACAGTCGTCATTACTTATGGCATAAGCGACCAGATTGGTTTCTGGTATTAGATGTAACTCCTGCTGAAAAACAAGAAGACCTGCGCTGGAATTATGTGGTTTGGCAGGAAGGAAGAGCGCCATTTTTGGTAGTGGAACTCCTATCACCAGGTACCGAAGCTGAAGATTTAGGACAAACCCTAAGGTCTGCCAACAAGCCACCCACCAAATGGCAAGCCTATGAACAATACATGCGCATTCCTTACTATGTAGTCTTTGACCGTTATGAAAACCAGTTGCGAGTGTTTCAATTAATGCCCACCCAGTATCAGGAAGTAGAACTTTCTGAACCTAAATTTTGGATTCCAGAACTGGAATTAGGGTTAGGAGTCTGGCTTGGGAAATATCAAGAAACACAAGGGTTGTGGCTGCGTTGGTATGATGGAGTTGGTAATTGGATTGAGACTTCAGCAGAACGGGCAGAACAAGAACGCCAACGGGCAGAACAAGAACGCCAACGGGCAGAACAAAAACGCCAACGGGCAGAACAGGAACACCAACGGGCAGAACGATTAGCAGAAAAATTGCGTACCCTTGGGATCAATCCCGATGATTTATAGCGCTACGCGCAAGTCAGAAGTGAGAAGTCAGAAGTCAAAAGTAAGCTAGGAGTAGGTTTCGGAGTTTAGAAGCGATGCAGCGCGGTCTTGGGAAGGCAGCGCGGTCTTGGGGGTCCCCCCCATGAGCGACTGCCGTGGTTTCCCCCACTCGCGGCATGGCTGACAATGTCAAACATCTTAATGGGTAGTGCTATATAGGAGTAGTCTATGGGAACATCAAAATCCCCACCGATGGTAATTCCACATGATGTGCTGGCAGTTTTGCAGGTATTGTCGCCAAAGCAACGTCAATTAGTGTTTGACTTTGCTGAGTTCTTGCTCCAAAAGCAAAGAAAATCCGAAATCGAAAAATCGGCTGATAGTCCGCCAATACCTGGATAAGTTGATGCTTCTGAATAGGAAACCATTGAGCTAGAATCAAAACAATGGGTTTATAATGCTGAGTCGGTTATGAGTGTTGTAATTTCTGATGAGTTGTTGCAAGCTGCTAAACTATCGGCAGCCGATTTGAAGCTTGAGATTGCCATTATGCTATATAAACAGAAAAGAATTAGTATTGGTAAAGCCCGTGAGCTAGCTGGCATGCACCTAATTGAATTTCAACAAGCACTCTCTAATCGGAGAATTTGTATCAATTATGACCGTGAAGATTTTCAACAAGACATTCAAACATTGAAGGAATTGGGCGATATATGATCGTGGTTAGTAACACATCACCCATTACTAATTTATCAGCGATTCAAAAAATTGATATACTGCGGCAGCTCTATGGAGTGTTGATAATTCCTCAAGCGGTTTACAATGAGATGGTAGATCTACCATACGAGGTTCCAGGGTCGGAAGAAGTGCAAACTCTATCCTGGATTCAGACTCGACAAGCTACGAATCGTAGCTTGGTTGCAGAACTTAGGCTTGAAATTGATGCAGGAGAATCTGAAGCGATCGCTTTAGCAATTGAACTCAACGCCAATCGATTACTGATTGATGATTATCAGGCAAGAGTAATTGCATCTCGGTTTGGATTAAAATTTACAGGTATTCTGGGATTGCTTTTAGCTGCCAAGAAACAGGGATTGATTACAGCAGTGAAACCGATTGTCGATGATCTAATCAATCAAGCCGGATTTAGAGTGAGCGATCGCTTGTATAGAGAGATTGTGCAGATGGCTGATGAAGTGCTCGAAGAATAGCTGCTTAATTAAAAAAGTCGGCTCTTATAGAGTAGTTATGATAAATTAATAGCTATAATTTTTTCATAGTACCGACTCCCGATTCCCGACTCCCGATTCCCGATTCCCTAATGCCATCAACCCAGAATATGGAAGAATTAACCTTATTACGTCAACTCATTGAAGAAAGAAACTATCATAAAGCCTTAGAAATTGTTGATGAACTAGAAGAAATGTCAAGGGAGGATAAATTAAATAAAATTTATAGCTATGCAGTCATATTACTATTACATTTAATCAAGCAAGAGGTAGAAAAACGCACTACCCGCTCTTGGGAATTTTCGATTTATAATGCCAGCAAAAACATTAAACGAGTGAACAAACGGCGAAAATCAGGGGGATATTATGCCAATCAAGAGGAATTATTAGAAATTTTAACCGATGCCTTTGAGACAGCCCTCAAAAAAGCAGCATTAGAAGCCTTAGAAGGCAGATATACAGATAGTGAACTCAAAGAAAAGATTGACGAAGACCAAATTAAAGAGAAAGCTTTAGGTTTAATTTGTTAACAAGAGGGAGTAGGGAGTAGGGAGTAGGGAGCAGGGAGTGTGGGGAGATGGGGAGATGGGGAGATGGGGAGATGGGGAGTCAGATTAGTTTTCCCTCTTGCCTCTTGCCTCTTGCCTCTTGCCTCTTGCCTGTTCCCTATTCCCTGTTCCCTATTCCCTACTCCCTATTCCCTCTCACCACTGTCATCAAAAACTCCGCCAAGGTTACCCCATCGACCCCCAACTCACTCCGCTCCTGAGCCGCTAAAATGCCAGCTTGGGCATGCCACCAGGCTGCCGTTGCCACTATTGCCTCCAAAGGATGCTCAGACAGAACTGGCTGAGCCAATAAGCCTCCCACTAATCCCGTGAGGACATCGCCACTCCCCCCTCGGGCTAGAGCTGGTGTACTTTCAGGAATCAGCAAAACCGAGCCCATAGGATTTGCGATCGCACTCCTGGCTCCTTTTAACAACACCACAGACCGACTCAGTTGGGATGCCTTCCGCACCGCCTGGACTCGATCCGGTAACAGTTCTGCGGAATCAGGAAATAAACGTCGGAACTCTCCAACATGAGGCGTTAACACGGTCTGGCCTAGACGCTTCAACAAAGTGGGAATAGTGATCAGTTCCGCCAGGATATTTAAACTATCCGCATCCAAAACCATTGGGCATTGGGCAGCTAAAACCCCTTGCACTATATCCTTAGCATCCTTTGTTAAACCAGGACCACATGCGATCGCATTATAAGTCTGATTTGAAGCCTGATAGCTACCAGAAGGTTGGTGTAACTTCTCTAACACTAACTCAGGCAAAAATGCAATCGCACCCGCCGTCGTTTCTGGGCAACCAATTACCACTGCTTCTGGCAAGTGACTGACCACTAGCAGTTTGATAGACTCCGGCACTGCCATCGAAAGCATCCCCACCCCACTAGCACGAGCCCCTAATCCCGCCAGAATTGCTGCCCCTGAATACTGTCTAGAGCCACAAATCAGCAACAGATGACCCTGTTGGTACTTATGAGTTACCTTAGGGCGAGGTAAGGGTAAAAAATGTTTCGCAACAGTTTTTGTCACTCTGAGCAAATCTGGTGGTTCACCTAAAATTGACCAAATATCCTTGAGGGGAATACCAAAATCAATTAACTCAGCTTCACCAATATAATCCAACCCTTGGTCTTGGAGAAACCCCAACTTCCACAACCCTAAGCACAATGTCCGGGTAGCCCGAACCGCGATGCCCAAAACTTCCCCAGTATCAGTATGTAATCCCGAAGGTAAATCAATACTCACCACCGGTTGTGACCATTGATTCAACAGCTCAACCGCCTCAGCGATACTACCAGAAAGCGATTGGCCGTAGGCCACGCTTCGCGATCGCGTCAGTCCAAATCCGAACAAACCATCAATAATCAGGTCACACTCATACAGCGGTTCAATCTCGTCATAAAAAGGAATCCCCAAGCTAAGCGCATACCGAGCATGGTAGTCAGTCAATTCCTTCAGTTTCGACAAAGGACGGTAAATGTGGATCTCATACCCCTGTAAATGAAGTTCACGAGCAACAACTAACCCATCACCCCCATTATGACCAGGACCAACTAACACACCCACTCGCCTCTTCTCAGCACAGGGATAAAGACTTTGAATAGAGCGAGTAATCAATCCTGCCACCTTTTCCATCAAAGCTGCTACAGGCATCCCCGCCTCAAAGATGCGCCCTTCAATCTGACGCATCTGCTCAGCAGTTACCACCACTTGCTCAATTACTTCTCGCCGATTCTGAGACTCCATCAGTAGAATTTAGAATGTAGAATGTAGAATTTAGAATTATTGAATGTAGAATTTAGAATTATTGAATGTAGAATTTAGAATTTAGAATTCTGCCTTTTGCCTTCTTAATTCTGCCTTTTGCCTTTTGCCTTTTGCCTTTTGCCTTTTGCCTTCTTAATTCTTAATTCTTAATTCTTAATTCTTAATTCTTCATTCTTCATTCTGCCCCTACCGACCAAAATACACCCGTGCATCCCAACCAGCAGAGCGCAAACGATTACTCCAACGTTCTGCATCACCCCGCTTTTTAAACGGACCAACAGCAACATGTTTACCTCTGGGGGCATCTCGTTGGATCACTAAATCCTGGGCAATCCCAATTTTAACCAATTCCGTTACCATCTCTGGTAACCTCTGAGCATTTCCAGGAATAGCCACAAAATAGCTCCTACCCCTGGATTCTCTTGAATCCTCTGGATTAGAACCAGAACTCACAGCACCACGATTCGCCAAATCTAATCCTGTTTCTGGATACACCAAACGGGAGCCATAGGTGATCGAGCCATCGGATGAAAAAGTTGGTATGTTCCTCAGATTTGTGGCACCACCATCATCAAATGCTTGTGGTTCAATGGTTGTGATTCGGGCTGGAATTCCCAAAGCTTCCAAAGTGCGCAGACGGGACTGAGCATTGTAGCGATCCATAAATGTACCTGCTTGAATCACCCCCTCTCCCTCGCGCACAAACGCTTGTGCTTCAATTGCTTGTACTTGGGATAACAACCAATCACTATCACCCACCACATCAACCCGATAGAGATTAGCGATGGGTATTGATCTATTAGTTCTTGATGGATTAGTTATTGATCTATTAGTGTCGTTGACGTTTAACTCAGGTGGTAATGGTGTATTTGGTGTATTGCTTGACCGATTGGGTGAGGCGGTCGGCAAAATTAAAGGGGGAGTGTTAACCGATGGTAGAGAAGATGGCGTCATAGTTGGTAGAGGCTCCCCAAAAAATCTCGGTTCTGGTGACGTTTGGGCAGTAGCTGGGGTAAGAGCCACCATCAATGTTTGCCCAGTCAGTAGTAACAGTAGCCAACCACTTACCTTAATCAGTGTTTGAGGATTTCTGAATTGGTCAGACACTCTGATCATAATCGGTCTTGCTCTCTAGTAAGATGAATAGGTTATATCAATTTAAATTTACCCGTCAACCCTTAACAAATGAAGAAAATCCTGTCAAAATTGGTAATCTTACCGCTGATAATTCTCTGCATTATAGCCTGTCAAAGCAGTAATTTAGATGGAGTAACCACGGTCACTCTCGGTGGTTGGCAAAGCAGCCCTACTGAAAAACAATTACTAGAGCAAGTACTAAAGGAATTTGAAGCTAAACATCCCAAGGTAAAGGTTAAGCTTGAAGTCATCACTGGTCAATACATGGATGTGATCAAAACCCGATTAATTGGTGATGCAGCTCCAGATATCTTTTATTTAGATGCCTATGAAGCCCCATTACTAATGAGTCATGATGTGTTGGAGCCTTTGGATGACTACATTAAGCGCACTGATAATTTTGATGTAGCTGACTTTGAACCCTCTCTGTTTAAAGCATTCCAATATAATGGAATAACTTACGGATTGCCTAAAGATTTTTCCACCCTTGCCCTTTTTTACAATAAGCAATTATTCAAACAAGCTAATTTAACTCAACCACCCCAAACTTGGGAAGAATTACGGGATTATTCCCAAAAACTAACCTTTGATAAGAATCGCGATGGCAGGAATGAACACTATGGTTTAGGAATTAATCAGGAACTGGCTCGTCTCTATTTTTTAATTAAAGCCTTTGGAGGTAATTTAGTTGACAATAACGGCTATGCTACCTTTGCCACTCCTGAAACTTTTAAAAGTCTTCAAACTGTCATTGACCTATACCGAAACTACCAGTCTGCTGCCTTACCCTCAGACGTTGGGGCTAGTTCTGGTAGCGAAATGTTTGGTCAAGGTAAAACCGCAATGGTAATCGAAGGTAGCTGGGCTATTCCTTATCTCAAAGACACATTTCCTAAAATTAAATTCGCCACCGCTGAAGTTCCCTCCTTAGGTAGTAAAAAAGGAACCATGGCTTATACCGTTGCTTATGTTATGAATAAACAAGCTCAACATAAAGAAGCAGCTTGGGAACTCATTTCCTATCTTACCGGCAAAGAAGGAATGAAAGCTTGGGGAAAAGCCGGACTAGTACTGCCTTCTCGGGTCTCTGTGTTATCGGAATTAGGGTATCAAAAAAATCCCCTTTATGCTCCTTTTATTAAAGGAGCCGCCTATGCCACCATTTGGCAAGCTGGGGAAACCTTGCCAACCATTCAAACCCATTTCGATAATCAATTTCTGAGTACCTTACTGGGTGAGCAATCCTTAGAAAGTGCTATGAAGAAAGCCCAAGAAGCAGCTAATGAAGAGATTCGGTCAGGTGATTATTAACTAAGTTTTAGGGAGTCGGGAGTCGGGAGTCGGGAGTGTGGGAGGTGTGGGGAGATGGGGAGATGGGGAGATGGGGAGTTAAATCAGCAACTAGTGTAGTAATCTTTCCTTATCTCTGCTTCTTACTATTTACCATTCCCTGTTCCCTATTCCCTGTTCCCTATTCCCTATTCCCTATTCCCTATTCCCTATTCCCTATTCCCTATTCCCTATTTCCTAACTTAAAATAAATCCTCAGTGCCCCATCCTGGTCCTTTCTGTGCGGCTCTGATCACAAATGCCGCTAATTTCTCGATTTCCTCCTGTGGTATCCAACTCTCTCGGACTTTGCGGCACGAGAAGCTATCATCTTTACCATCATAGGTCTTCGGTTGCCTCATAAAAGCAATGAAACCATTGAGATTATCTCGAGGTGGTGTTGCCTTAGCTAGTCTCTTCAGAGATAGAGACACGGTGGGATCAATAAGATTAGTTCCTCCCACATGACACATCTGGCAATTTTGGGAAAACAATTTTATACCAACAGACAAGTCTTCGCCATTAAACAGCTTAGTCTCTCCCTTGCCATCTACAGCAATCGCTACAGGTTCTGCCACATCTAGGTAGCGCCTGACATATTGGTTAACCGCAGCCTCAGCTGGTGAACTAACCGTCCATGTCCCTAAGCAGAAGACCAGAACCACTAGCAAATAACGGATTGATAGGAATAGACCTCTTGCCAAACTAGTTTTTTGATACTGTTTCCGTGAATTGTTGTCCACTGTTCCCGACTTCTCAAATAAGTCTAATAATCTACGGAGCATTGAGTATTTAAAGTGATATGTACTGATTTAGCAACAGGGCAGCGGCTTCTTCTATTAGCGGATAAGGTCTAGTGAAAGAAGCTAGGGTTATTGATTTTGGTTAACCCCTAACTCCTAACCCCTAACCCCTAACTGCCAAAAGAAGAAGCCTCTGCCCTTGCTGCTTAAACAAGCATAAAGCCTTTCGCTTGCTGCTTTCTAACCTCTGTACAAACAACAATTAGTTACAGACTTTACCACAACCCCAGGTATAGGGTGGCCGATTGGCCTCATAGAGCATATAACCAGCCACATTACGGAGGTTATCTTGGGAGACGTTCCTCATATAGACAAAAAGATCAGCACTCTTGGTGCTTGGATGTTCGTCACTAATCTCTGTTTCCCCGTCGTAGGTAGTAGGATTGTTCAGATAGTCTATGAGACCCTCCAGGTTATCACGGGGTGGTGTTGCGTACTCTAAGTCTTCAGCACCAAGACTAATGTTAGG
>NZ_JAAHFV010000146.1:0-14953 GCF_010672755.1 Moorena sp. SIO1F2 | reverse complement strand
GACTTTCTTTGAGCACTAAGGTCTCAACACCAGGCAATTTTTTGCTCAATTGCCAATCTTCGGTCAAGGTCTGGACCGCTAATTCATAGAGTTTTACCCGTTGATTGGGCAAGCGAGAACCATTGCGGTGAATTAATGCCAAAATCGTTAACAATAAGGGATTGCCAGTCATACGCTTGACTCCCTCACTGGCTGCGATCGCTTCCTTAAGTTCCCGACTTTGGTGATCGGCTTCCTGCTGCCAATAGTGCTGACTAGCATCTGGTCTTTGAGCTTTCTCTACCGCTAGACACCATCGGTCTAGAAACCGCTCCACCTGTTCCGGTTCCATCTCAGTAATGGTGAAATGGGAAAACCGTTGGCTTAATTTAACCTCCCGATAGCCAGCAATCCGGCTAGTAATCACAAACTTGTTATTGGGGAATTGATTAACAAACTCTTCAATTTGGTTAACTATCTGTTGGCGTATTTCCTGATTAAATACTTCATCCAAGCCATCCAACAGCACCAGACATTTACCATTCTCGAGTTTGTGATGCAAATGCTCAAAAATGGTTGTATCAGTGTCTTGCTCAAGCTTATTTGTTACTTCACTTTGCCACTGCTGAGAGAATTCCCTAAGAAACTGTTGCAAGCTCAAGTCGGATTGGGTTGCCAGCCGTTCCGCATAATCAGCAATCCGAAAGAACACCGGTAAGCGAGTTTGCCCCAAATTCTCTTTGGCCTCCCCTGCCAATACCGTTTCCTGGTCATCCCGTTGAGCGGTAGCAAAATGAAGCGCTAAATATTTCAGCAGGGTGGTTTTCCCAGCACCAGGGTCTCCCAAAATCACGCTATACTGACTATCCCGTATGGCTTTCGCTAAATCAACCTTTTCCGGAATAGTTTTAGTACTGCTAGAGATATCGATATCCTGAGTTATCCTTTCAAACTGATCTACCCGCATCGAAGGGCTAGGGCGTGTCTTCAAACTCGGAGATCCCCCTAAATCCCCCTTAAAAAAGGGGGACTTTGAGTATGGCTCCCCCCTTAATAAGGGGGGCTGGGGGGGATCATAATCTTGCGGAAAACTTTGAAAACACGTCCTAGATAAATTAGCTTTAGATAAATGCCTAGCATCGGAGGTATCAACCACCAGCTTCTGACGTTCAGCCTTGAGGGAAATATAGACCTGATCCAAAAAAATATCCACTTGGCGCTGCACCTGCATCACGCCACTAAACTTGAGATAAGAATTATGGGCAATTAACCACTCCAGATAGGGATAAAATAACCGTGCCAGGGGGGGATGGGTTTGAAATTCCACAATCTGCTCCCGCCAATCCCAGAAATCCGGAGCCCGGAGGCGAAACTCATCCAAAAATTGGGGTTTATTGAGCCAAAACATCAATACCATGTCTCGCTCAAACAGGGATTCTCTACCGACATTCAGTCGTTTTAGCTCATTGATGCGACGAGGTGTGTCCAACTGCTCAATCCCGAAGGCCATGATTAGAGGACGACTGTCAGCAGGAGTGTTGACAGAGGTACCTTGATCGAGGGGATTGAGACCGTAGAGAAAATTAATTAAAGAATCCTGACTGTAGAAAAAGTTGCTAACCTGAAACCCTTCCTCACTCAAGGCTTCTTGATTAACAACAGATTTAAACTGCTCCACCACCGGATGGTTGGGACCACTTTCGGGAGCAATGGCAAAAATAATGGTAGTGCCACTAGATAGTGCGAGAGTGCTGACTAAGCTATCCAGCTCATTATGGTCAGCGGGAGTCAATGGATCAGGGGCTGTTTTCATGGGTGAGTAGTGAGTGAGATAGTGCTGGGGAGAGGGAATCGGGAATCGGGAATCGGGAATCGGGAAGACAGAAGAGGAAATAGGGAATAGGGATGCATTGCATCAAGACAGGGAATCAATATCAAAGAAGACTGTAAGTCACAACTGCCAGAAACGTTATAGTTCACCATAAAAACAAATAAATACAGCGTTTTTCATAACTATCAGTTACACAGGTTTTTTGCCCTATTCCCTATTCCCCTCCTGGGAGGGGAATAGGGGTGGGTTCCGATTCCCGATTCCCGATTCCCGATTCCCGATTCCCGATTCCCGATTTCCTGTTCCTTAATTCTGACTCCCTTGCCACTGTTCCAAGTCTTCGATAATAATCGGATGCACATCAAACCAGGTATGGTCACCGTAATACCCTAAGACATACTTATTTTGTAAAAGTTCATCACAAATGACAAATTCACCTTGCTTGGGCAAATGATGGGTATTGGTAGTTAAGCGACCAGTTTGGTGAACAGTAGCCAATTCTTTAAAATGATAGTCGTTGATAGTATATGCTTTGCGTTCTTCTTGAATCGCCTCCTTAGCAATGGTTGTGTCTACATATTCCTTTTTTTTCTTCAGGGCGACCTGACAAGCCCCCCGCGCTAGTCGGATTAAATCCCGGATCACACCACCACTCTTTTCAGATATTAGCTCTAGGGCATCGGGAGTGAATAGATCTGTTTCGTTAATTTTAGCTAATCGTTTGGTAATCACAGACTTCAAGATATCTCGACCAACTTTGTTAGGGGTTGAGGTCGGACCAGAATTGCGATCGCGTAGCGTGGCCGTAGGCCAATCGCATTCAAATACAGGCAAATTATACAAATCCAAAGGTTGGAAGCTTTCCATGGGTTGCCGAAAGCTAGGGGAATATCGTAGGGAAATTGGAATAGTGTAGATGATATGACACTCTAATTCTGTCAGGAGCGGGCTAGCAAACATTTCCAGAGCGGTTCTCAAATCATGGCGATCGAGACCATCTACAATTACCAATAATTTTTGCTTGCGGTCTTTTTCAGCAGCTTTGATAATATCGTTGACCCGATCAATGATGTCACTAACAGCAGGACGAATGTTAAGGGTTTTAGTCATATCCCGAGTTAATCCCCGTTTCAGAATTAACCCCAATTTTTTCAAAACCTCTGGTAATTCTAACTGTTCAGTATCCGTTTCTTTATCCTGATAAATTACTGTTGTCAGGCTATTTTCCAAAGCATCCAGTAAGCGCTGATCCCGATTTGACCACCAGCCTGGTTTAATGGCTTGGCGACAAACCTCCATTCCAATCAACACCACTACCTCAGCATAACCAATGTTATAGCGGTCGAGAGCTGTTGCCGTATCAACCCAGATTACGGCATAGTTTTCTGCTAGCTCCTGTTCAATTCGTCGCAATTCCGTTGTTTTTCCACTGCCCCGATGACCAGCTAATAAAAACTTAGCTGGCTGGTCTTCCATTACCAGAGTAGCGATTAAATTTTCTACTGGACTATCCTCTCGCTGGATATAAAAATCTTTCATTTCCTCTGGTGTGGTCAGGGGTTGCTCTGGGTTAAAGAGTTGGTAAGCTGGTTTCCAATAGTTGGGATTGCTCATGGTTAAGGGGAATAGGGAGTAGGGAGTAGGGAGTAGGGAGTAGGGAGTAGGGAATAGGGAACAGGGAACAGGGAACAGGGAATAAAATTTAGATTTAGATCATAACTATAATATTAAGCAGTCAGCGGTCAGCGGTCAGCGGTCAGCGGTCAGCGGTTAGTCGTCAGTTGTCAGTTGTCAGTTGTCAGCCTAATGCTTACAATAAAAATTGTGCGCATTAGCTGATAGCTGATAGCTTACGACTGACCGCTGATAGCTTACGATTCCCCTAGCACTATCATGGTCTATTATCTCAAAGATAAGTATATTATTTTACTTACGGCTTTTGGCTTTAAGCGTGTTTTTGGTACGGAAGAAAATAAAGCACTACTTATTGATTTTTTAAATACCCTTTTACCACCTCATCATGAAATTGAAGATGTTACCTTCAAGAATACAGACAAGGTAATTTTTGAAATCTACTGTCAAGCCAAAACTGGGGAAGGCTTTATTGTTCTACTTCAAAAAGCAAAACAAAACTTCTTTAAAGATAGAAGTGTTTACTATTCCACATTTCCAATCCAAGAACAAGCGCAAAAAGGTGATTGGGATTATCAATTAAAGGCGGTTTATACTGTCGGTGTCTTAGATTTTGTTTTTGACGACCATAAGAATGATGAAACAATCCTACATACCGTGGAGCTAAAAAATCAGGATTGTCAGGTGTTTTATGACAAACTTAAATTCCTGTATATCGAGTTGCCCAAATTTACCAAAACCCTAGACCAGTTAGAAACACATTTTGATAAATGGCTGTTTGTCCTTAAAAATCTATCAGAATTACAGAATCGCCCTCAACCTTTCCAAGAGTCGGTCTTCAATCAACTGTTTGACGTGGCAGAAATTGCGAATTTTTCTCGCACTGAACAGGATAACTACCAAAACAGTCTCAAATATTACCGCGACATGAATAATATTGTCGAGACTTCTAGACAAGAAGGGTTGCTACAAGGTCGAGAAGAAGGTTTACAAGAAGGTAGAGAAGAAGGGCTAAAACAAGGTCGAGAAGAAGGAGCACAACGAGAACGAGCACTGATTCTCCGTCTGCTATCCCGTAGCTTAGGAGAAATACCGAGTGAACTGCAACAGCAAATTCTTCAACTATCACTGGACCAGTTGGAAGGGTTGAGTGAAGCCTGCTTAGATTTCTCGAATCTTGATGATTTAAGGGTTTGGTTGAATGAAACTTAAGAGTAATACAGCGGTTTTTAATTCGGTCAGGTACAAATTTCTAGGTTTTAGGGAGCAGGGACTTCGGAGCAGGGAATAGGGGATGAAAAGGGAGATTAGCTACCAGAAGTAAGCCAAGAATAAAATGCCCATCCTTGGGAAGGTAATTAGGAATCCTAACTTTTTCCTGGTAGCCTCCACTAGATTTAAGCTTGATCAAACCAAAGAAAGATTTAAAGGATCTATCGACAATCTTTAGGGTTTGTTGAGCAATATCCGTCGGTAATAACTTGTAATTATCATTCTCTTTCGAGTGATAATAGTTGCTCTCGTATCGTAGATGCTTTCGTTCCTGAAAAAAGTACTGACGGACATTATAGAGTCCCACATTGAACATATTTTTGCTCAAGTGACACATCTGCCTGAGAGCTTTGATCTGCTGCTTGTCTAAACGAAGATTATTAACTTGAGTTAGCATCCAGTATTCCCGCTACTGAAACTAGTATTTTAGCGGAAATGTCTAAGACACGCAACAGATCCAATCTCCAATTCCCAAGGGGCTGTGTGCGGAACCTGCGTCCGCACTTTATACGCCCCGTCTCCCGCGCTTCATGCGCGGGTATAACGGGAGTCCCCTTGGAGTTGAAAGATGGTTAATTTGAATCCTAAAAAGTTGCAGTTAACTACCGATAGTAAGGATAAAAAATCCCATCATGCCTGCCCCTGGGAGAATAAATTCTGACTCCCCTACGGTTACGATAGTAGATTTCATCGTCCCTGCGCTTGGGAGAATAGACTCGCCCGCGCCCACGCCTAGGAGAATAGACTCGCACCCGCCCACGCCTAGGAGAATAGATTCGCACCCGCCCACGCCCACGCCCACGCCTGGGATAATAGATGCGCCGATGCCTGCGGTGTGAACGATGCCTGTGTTTACGCCCGAATGAAGAGATGACAACGTCTAGGTTACTATCTCCAACAACGATGCGACTTTCAGCGTTAACTGGAGCTACAGGCACTAGAGCCATCAGTCCTGTGAGAAGCACAATTGAGAATTTCATCTTGCTAACGTCTTGTGGAAGAGCAATGCTATTTAAGCTAGCGATAGATTAGGTAAAAGCGTCAGCTATCAGCTAAAGGGGTTTAGTCAGGTTTGTGACACCTTTTTAGTCGGGTGTTTTTGTCGAACTAAAGATCCATGCTTGATAGCTGATAACTGATCGCTAAATACTTACACAGATAGACGAGATAAACGTAGCTTACCTTAATGAATGTTCCCATACCCCCCTCTCTGGTGGTATTTTTATGCGATCGCTCTTAGCGGAAGCTTCGCTTCATCGCGAAGCGGTTCCAAAGGAACATAAGCATTCAGCTATCAGTTATCAGCTATCAGCTAGCAGGCGCTTTAACTGAACGGGGTCGGATGAGTAAAACGAGCACAGATTTTCAACCAGTCGCACCAGCACCGTAAACTGTTTTCTTACCTCCCGTTGATTAGCTGACGGCTGACAGCTGATTGCTGAATGCTTACGATTACTGACCACTAGGGCGTGTTTTCAAAGTTTTCCGCAAGATTATGATCCCCCCCAGCCCCCCTTAAAAAAGGGGGGAGCCATACTCAAAGTCCCCCTTTTTTAAGGGGGATAATGGGGGATCTCCGAGGCAAGAAAACACGCCCTAACCCTCACCCCTCACTCAAACAGTTAAGAAGTGTGAAGTTTAGAGCTCAAAGATGGTTAAAACAGTAGATAATAATAAATTTGGCAGAAAAAGGATAAAACTATGGCAGATTACCAGCACTGGGAGGAATCACTCGTCGCACCAATTATACGTCAGGCTCAGCAAAAACTGATGTCTCCCAGGAAATTTCATGCTCTCTGCCAACAGGTGATCAAATCAACTGGTCAAAAAAAGCTATACTTTTATCCACCACCTTCCGAGCTACTGGATGTAACTAACGGGATTACCATCAAAGAGTTAAGACAATTTTTAGATAAATTAGCCAAGTATGTCAGTAGTACCTCCTCAGAAGGACACCGCGTCACACTCTACCTAAAAAGAGTGCGGCTTAGATTAGGTAGGGTAAACAAGACAGTTGTTTTAGTAAAAAAAACCAGAGTATGTCAGCACACTCCAAAATCTGTTGTAGAGGCGAAGCCTTCTAGGAAAAAATTAGAGGTCAACTCCAAAGGGTTGTATGCCAAGGCCATGCTTTCCCAGGATTTGCCCTCCCAGGATTTGCCTACACAACCAGCTCCAATTCATCCTGAAATGCTATCTACAGGGGGAATGAAGGTTGAGGTAGAAATAGCTGGAGCTGGCATGGTTGGTCGGGTAGCTCGCCTGAGAATTAATGGCAAAGACCTGGCATTTAAAGCATTTTTTGACCCAGATTTCGTATGGCAACATGGTCCTTGGGCTGAAATTCCCATTGGGATTAGACTGAAATATGCTCAGGTAACGAAAAACTGTGCAGAATTCTTGTTTGCTAGTCAAGATTGGATGGTATGGGAATGGATTTATCCCGATACTAATCCCGAGTTTCGGCACAATGGCATCACTTATGAACAGTTTGCAGAGCAAGAAGGTCTAACTCAACTCAATTCATTAAATATATATAATTACAATCCATACAATATACGTCTTGATCCAGGGGGAATTCAGAAAGAATACTGGGGCAGACGCTGGCAGGATTTTTTAAGAGGAATTGTCTTTTACCTCAGAAAAGTCCAGCGAGAAGGATTAAAATCCCTGACACCATACCTTTCAAAAAGAATGATTACTTACCTATTCCGGCGATTAATTGTTTTAATTTCTCCTTGGAAGAGTGGCTCGATCGGAGGAAGGGAAAAGCGATGATGAGATGATGGGATAATGAGATGATGGAATGATGAGAGAATCGGTATCCCAAGTCAGACAATCAAGCCAGAGAATAAGGTATAGTTGGATCAGTATTCAATTATCTATTAGAGTCAGACTAATTAACCTTAATAAAAATCTCCCCATCTCCCCATCTCCCCATCTCCCCACACCTCCCACCCTCCCCACCCTTCCCACACTTTCATTTTTATTGACAAATATCTTCACCCTTGCCCATTACCCGATCTTCCCCCATCTTTTGACACAGGAGTTTGGTAGGATATCTATAAAAGTGTCCCTAAACGCACAACTATACATCCCACAACTATACATCTCCCTCTCCTGCTATGCTTAAGAGACTAATTGGTGATCCCAACGCACGTAAACTCAAACGGTACCAACCTGATGTTGTAGAAGTTAACCTCCTCGAAGAAGACATCCAGCACCTATCGGATGAACAACTCAGAGGCAAAACCGCAGAGTTCAAACAGCAGCTGGAGAAAGCCAACACTAGTCAAGAGCGTGATGAAATTCTTGATCAAATTCTGCCAGAAGCCTTTGCTGTAGTGCGGGAAGCAGGAAAGCGAGTTCTGGGAATGCGTCACTATGATGTCCAAGTCATGGGTGGCATTGTCCTGCACAAAGGGCAAATCGCAGAGATGAAAACTGGTGAAGGAAAAACCCTGGTGGCTACTCTACCAGCTTACCTCAATGCCATCGATAGTAAAGGGGTTCACATTGTAACCGTTAACGACTACTTAGCCCGTCGGGACGCGGAATGGATGGGACAAGTTCATCGCTTCCTAGGTCTGAGTGTCGGGCTGATTCAATCGGGAATGTCCCCGGTCGAGCGGCAAAAGAACTATGCCTGTGATATTACCTATAGCACCAACAGTGAATTAGGCTTTGACTATCTCCGGGACAACATGGCCACAGCAATGTCAGATGTGGTGCAACGTCCATTTAACTATTGCATCATTGACGAAGTAGACTCAGTACTGATTGATGAGGCCCGAACCCCACTGATTATTTCTGGGCAAGTGGAGCGACCGACTGAGAAGTACATTAAGGCAGCAGACATTGCCCGCATGCTCTATCCAGAAGATCCAGACAATGGTGAACAACTAGGACACTACGAAGTTGATGAAAAAGCCCGTAACATCTTGATGACCGATGAAGGCTTTATCCGAGCGGAGCAACTTCTAGGGGTTAAAGATTTGTACGACCCCAAAGACCCTTGGGCTCATTATATTTCCAATGCCCTCAAGGCTAAGGAACTGTTTCAGAAAGATGTCAACTATATCGTGCGGAATGGGGAAGTAGTGATTGTAGACGAGTTCACTGGCCGAGTTTTGGCAGGACGCCGGTGGAGTGATGGTCTACACCAAGCCATAGAAGCCAAGGAACGGGTAGACATTCAAAATGAAACCCAAACCCTGGCAACCATTACCTATCAGAATTTCTTCTTGCTCTATCCCAAACTCGCCGGTATGACAGGTACCGCGAAAACAGAAGAAGCGGAATTTGAAAAAATCTACAACTTGCAAGTTACCATTATTCCCACTAACAAACCCTCTAAACGTCGAGACGTCTCTGATGTGGTTTACAAGACCGAGCCAGCTAAGTGGAGGGCAGTAGCAGAAGAATGTGCTGAACTCCATGAACAAGGACGTCCGGTGCTAGTGGGAACCACGAGTGTAGAAAAATCCGAGTTGTTGTCCGGTCTGTTAGCCGAAAAGGGAGTACCCCATAACCTGCTCAATGCTAAACCCGAAAATGTGGAGCGGGAATCAGAAATTGTGGCTCAGGCAGGACGGAAAGGAGCCTTGACTATTTCCACCAACATGGCCGGGCGAGGAACAGATATTATTTTGGGAGGTAATGCTGACTTCATGGCACGGCTGAAGCTACGGGAATATTTTATGCCCAAAATAGTGCAGCCCGAGGAAGACGAAGCCTTTTCCCCCATAGCGGTAACTACTGCCAAGCCTAAATCGGACGCTGTTGGGTTTGCTCCAGGAAAGAAACCGAAAAGCTGGAAGGTTAGCCCTCAGATTTTCCCTACCAAATTGTCCCGGGAAACGGAACAAATCCTAAAAGAGGCAGTAACTTTTGCAGTTGAACAGTATGGACAGCAGAGTTTACCGGAATTAGAAGCAGAAGAGAAATTAGCGATCGCTTCAGAAAATGCTCCCACCAATGACCCAGTGATTCAAAAGCTGCGGGAAGTCTATAAAGCAATTCAAGGGGAATATGACGCATTCACCACCCAAGAACATGATGAAGTGGTAGAAAAAGGTGGCCTGCACGTTGTTGGTACTGAACGTCATGAATCCCGCCGTATTGATAACCAGCTCAGAGGACGAGCGGGACGGCAAGGGGACCCCGGTTCTACCCGATTTTTCCTCAGTTTGGAAGACAATCTTCTGCGAATCTTCGGAGGCGATCGCGTAGCAAGGATGATGGATATGTTCCGGGTTGAGGAAGATATGCCCATCGAATCCGGGATGCTCACCAGCTCCTTAGAAAATGCCCAGAAAAAAGTGGAAACCTTCTACTACGATACCCGGAAGCAGGTATTTGAGTATGACGAGGTAATGAACAACCAACGGCGGGCAATTTACGCGGAAAGACGGCGAGTGCTGGAAGGACTAGACCTCAAAGAACAAGTCATCCAGTATGCCGAAAAGACCATGAGTGATATTGTAGATGCCTACGTTAACCCAGAGTTACCACCAGAAGAGTGGGATTTACAGAGCTTGGTAGGAAAGGTCAAAGAATTTGTCTACTTACTGCAAGATCTAGAACCACAGCATCTAGAAGATATGACGGTCGGGGAAATCAAAACCTTCCTCCATGAAGAAGTCCGCAAAGCCTATGATATCAAGGAAGCTCAAGTCGATCAAATCCAGCCAGGACTAATGCGGCAAGCTGAGCGATTCTTTATCTTGAATCAAATCGATAACCTCTGGCGAGAGCATTTACAATCCATGGATGCCCTAAGGGAGTCAGTGGGATTACGAGGTTATGGCCAAAAAGACCCCCTGATTGAGTATAAGCAGGAAGGCTATGAGATGTTCTTGGAAATGATGATCGATATCCGCCGCAATGTGGTATACTCCCTGTTCCAGTTCCAGCCACAAATGCAACCACAAGCAGTTTGATGTATTTTTAAGTTTAAGGTTCAAGGTTGAAGGTTGAAGGTTGAAGGTTTAAGGTTGAAGGTTTAAGGTTGGCTGCTTCCTGTTGCCTTTTGCCTTTTGCCTTTTGCCTTTTGCCTTTTGCCTTGGTTGAGTATAGTTTAAGGTTTAAGGTTTAAGGTTTTAAGTTACCGATTCCCGATTCCCGATTCCCGATTCCCAATTCCCGATTCCCGACTCCCGATTCCCGATTCCCGATTCCCGATTCCCGACTTAACTCTATGGTCAATCCCCTATCCATAAACTTTTCTACCACAATACCGATTGCTACTCCACTCATCAATCCACCCACTAGTCCAGCGACGGCCCCAACCACTGTTGTCGTTTCTCCTGTTGCTACCAATCCAGTCAAAGCCGTTACCCAGGTAATAATACTAAGCTGATATAGCGTTTCTAGGACTCATGAGGTACACAAGATTGTTTCACTCTTGACTCTTGCCTTGCCCTCCTGGGAGGGGTTAGGGGTGGGTTCCTAATCCCTGCTCCCTGCTCCGAACGCGCCCCGCGTGGCCCACGGCCTCAGTCCCTGCTCCCTAAAACCTAGATATTTGTACCTCACCAGTTATAGAATTGCTATAGAAAGTTAACAACACTTAAACGGGAAGGTTAAATGTTGATTAACTTAGTAGTTATAGAAACCAATAGCTATTACTGGTTTCTATAACTGGTCTAACTTTAACTGGTCTAAACTACATCACCTTTGATGGTATTGCTGGTTGATTAGTTTCAGTTCTTTCCCAGGGGAAAGACTTGTATTTTATGTAGAAACCACCTAATACCACCAGTATGATAATAATCATACCAATACCTAGGGAGCTGGGTAGCCAAAATGCCACTTCGATATGGTTGATTTGACCAGGTTGCAGTGTCCAAACTAGCTGATGTCCATCATCGTAAATCGTGGGACGAATGGCATTGGGGGATTTCTCAATACTGTTTGCTCCCCAAGGGGTCTCTAGGCTAAACTGCAAATCGAATAGTGAAGCAGCAGTAACCACAATCTTGCCGTTATCAGAGTTGATTACCCCTAGGCTACGCAAATCCAGGTCATAGCTTAAGTGATTTCGTTGCACCACAAAAAAGTTGTTTTGATCTAGGCGTAAATTAGAGTTAAAACTTGGGTTACTATCACTCTCTGCTGCTAATGGGGAATCTTCTGGGTGACCAACTGGGTTAAAAAACTGCTCAAACTTGGATACTAATTCCTTACCGTTGTTAAAGGGAATTGCGATCGCAATTTCTCGGTCTGAGAGGCGCTGAGTTTTGCCCTGAAGCTGCTTTGCCCGACTTTCGAGACTTCTGAGCCATTCGGTCGCCTCAGCATCGCTCAACTTTGTCAGCTGTTCTCCAAGCTTGATCTGCTGGACAATCTTGCCATGGTGTTCACCGTCAAACCTGACCCCAAGATCATAGTTGACACAACCAGACAGTAGCACTGATGCCAGCACAATCACCCCCAGAACCCGTAAATGCCTCAGAGTTCCACTAACCAACTGCCTTAAACTCACAAAATTTAACTTCACCAACCCTTCTCCTTTTTTCCTGAGTGTCCTTAGGGATTTATGAAACAATAGGTCGATTTGTTACATATATAACCTAAAACCAATACAATAGCATGTTGTAATCATGTTATAGAATCTCATAAACCAGCCCAAATCCTATGAATAAGCCTACTTTACGTAAACTGCATAGTACCTTAGCTCCAATCATCGTACTGCCTTTCATGATCACAGCAATCACCGGGATAGCCTATAGATTAGGGAGAGCCTGGTTTGGGCTTTCCAAAGATCAAACCCACTTTTTAATGGCGATTCACGAAGGAGAATACCTTGGTGATCAACTGAGGCCGATTTATGTACTTTTAAATGGTTTAGGATTAATTTTTATGTTAGTTACAGGTATAGTAATGTATTGGAAAAGTATTAGCAAGAAAGGTATTTTCTCTAGCAAAGTGACAGATAAAAAAACCGCCCCAGATAGTTAATTAACTGACTCTAGCAGTTTTTAATTCGGTGAGGGGCTTACTAGAAGTGGGTTTGAGGGAGTCGGGAGCGGTGCGACCCCGCGCTTTTTGCGACGCGGTGCGACCCACCCAACCCTTGGATTTAAGCAAAGTTCAAGAAACAGTCTCTGCTAGTGATATCAAAGCCCAAACCAAATCAATCCACCCAGGGTTAAACTCACCAAACCAACAGCTAGCCAGACGAATTGATTATCCTTAGTGTTAATCTCAGCAGGATCTAGGGGTTCTGGTACCAAGCCTAGGCTAGGCTGCTTGCGATCGCTAAAAGACCTATACACATAACTCTCCCGGTCGTCACTTTCTGCGATCGCACCTAAGTCAGGAATGTTGGTCATCCATTCTGCTGGTCTAGTAAGCTGAGGAGCTTGCAGAATATAGAGTAAATCTTTACCTTGTTTGGAGGTGTCTAGGTCAGGATGGCTAGTCAACTGTTGGCAAAGTGCGATCGCTTCCGCTTTTTGCCCAGCTGCCTCATAAGCCATCACCAACCACATTTGCACCTCTCCCCCGAGCCGAGAGGATAGATTTACCAGATTTCTGGCTGTGGTCAAATGCTCTATAGAAGCACGATATTCTCCTCGTTCAAATGCGGCTTTTCCTGACTGGTACTCAAGGGAAAATTTTTCATTAGCCATTAGTCATTCGTTAATTATTAATTGTTAATTATTAATTGACATTTTCAATTAACAATTTCCTAGTTGCCATTTTCCCTGTGTCCTTAGTTAGTAAATTCTGATGCCACGATCATCGAACCGATTCCTTCATCGGTGAAGATTTCCAGGAGCAGGGCATGGGGAATGCGACCATCAATAATATGAGCCGCACGTACCCCTTGGGCAAGCGATCGCACGCAGCAGTTTACCTTAGGAATCATCCCACCAGAGACTACCCCACTCTCAATCAACTGCCGTGATTGTTGAATATCTAGCTGACGAATCAGGCTAGATGGGTCTTTAGGATCCTTCAAAACCCCAGGGGTATCAGTCAGCAAGATCAGCTTTTCTGCTTCTAAAGCAGCTGCGATCGCACCGGCCACCGTGTCAGCATTGATATTGTAAGCTTGGCCAGTATCATCAGCCGCCACACTAGACACTACTGGAATGTAGCCACTATTGACCAAAGACTCTACTAGCCGCACATCCACAGTGCTCACTTCCCCAACAAAGCCAATACCCTCTTGACCTTCTGGGCGTGCTACGAATAAGTTACCATCTTTGCCACACAGCCCGACAGCATTACAACCGGCGTAGTTAATCCCAGAGACCAACTCTTTATTCACCCGACCCACCAGCACCATCTCCACTACATCCATCGTGGCAGCATCGGTAACCCGCAGACCATTCTTAAATTGTGGCTCAATCCCTAATTTCCCCAGCCAGCTATTGATTTCCGGACCACCACCGTGGATAAGGACTGGTCGTACACCTACACAAGCTAAGAATACAATATCCCGGATCACCTGTTCTTTGAGATTGCTGTCTTTCATTGCCGCACCACCATACTTAACCACGACTGTGCGACCAGCAAACTTTTGGATGTAGGGTAGTGCTTCACTGAGTACCCGCACACGGGTTGCTTCAGTTTCCCTTATGTACTCTTGAGTATAGAGCATAGGCAATCACTCAAATCTATAATCACATCCACAGCAGTGTAAATCATTTTCATAGCTTAGGGCTAGATAGAATGGCTCGTTTCTTAAGAATTGGAACAGACAAAGCTTCAGGGGAACAGAGGTATAGCTGTTTTCTTCTCCTAAAAAATAGATGGGTCAAATGGTCAGATGGTGATATAGGTATAATTTTCGACCCGACTCCCGACTCCCGACTCCCGACTCCCGACTCCCTACTCCCTACTCCCTACTCCCTACTCCCTACTCCAATTAACCTAGGACCAGGTACCTCACCCAGATATTGAAATCAGATAGTTTTTAGGAAAAATTGCGGATTTAGAAGCAAAAGCCCAGACTAATTTAACAGAATCAAACAAGGCTACTAGCTTCAAGCAGGGCTTTATCTTAGATTTACCTTAATGGGTAATTAGTAATCAGTAATTTTACCTCACTACTACCCACCAATGACCGATTACCATGAGCTCCTGTGTTAGCTTAAGTATATAGCCCAACAAACAATTGCTTATTTACCTGTTTCACCTCGATGCTGAAAATCCTTCTCAAGCAGCTGCGCCACGATCATTATATTCTTTGGTATAACAGCTTAATTATTATACTATTTTTAATTT
>NZ_JAAHFV010000145.1:0-14958 GCF_010672755.1 Moorena sp. SIO1F2 | reverse complement strand
TAATTAGCAATAATAAATAACTTAGGTTGGATGCCAACTGCTTTATTCCCTATTCCCTTCCCCCCTTATTAAGGGGGGTTAGGGGGGATTCCTTTTCCCTGTTCCCTAAAAACCCATAAATATGTAGTCAATAAAGTCGCAAACCGCTATATCTTCTAATTCAAAGGGTCTTGTGCTGGTAATCCTACAGCACGGGGAAACTTAGCTACTGTTGGTGACAATACTTTCAAAAACAAACAATGACGAACACTATCGCTCAAAGGGGTAGTAAATTTTTCAACTGATTCAATTTTTCCACCTAACTTTTTTACCGCTGGCTGTAAAGCTTCGGTTTCTTCATCTGTCCAATGACCACGATAGAGAATCGCCAAACCTCCTTGTTTCAGAAGTGGTAGAGCATATTCAGCACAAACAGAAGGGGCACTAACAGCACGAACTAGAGCAATATCGTAGGAGTGTCGATGCTGTCGCTTCTGTCCAATGGCTTCTGCTCTGCCAACTAAAGTTTTAACATTATTAATTTCCAACTGGGGGATTAAGGTTTGGAGAAAAGTAATTTTTTTGCGAGTGGAATCGAGTAAAGTAATAGCAGTATTAGGAAATGCGATCGCAACTGGTAATCCTGGAAATCCCGCCCCCGTTCCAATATCAATAATTCTCTGTCCTGGAGTTACAGACTGCCATATGGGAGCCAATCCTACCAAAGAATCCCACAGATGCTTTTCCCAAAACTCCTCGGCAGCGGTAATCCGAGTTAAATTCAACTGGCGATTGCCTGACAAAATCCCTTCATAGAGTTTTTGAAACAACTGTTGTTGTTCTGGATCTGGCTGCCAATTTAGAGTTTGTTGCCAAACCTCTGTCATCTGTGGCAGCAATAAAACGTTTTGGTCATTTGTCATTTTGGCTCTACCGTACTTGTTATGCTAAATAAACAGTTTGTAAGAGGGAGCAGGGAGCAGGGAGCAGGGAGTAGTGGAAAAAGCCCGTATTCAAAATTTTTTGTGAGTTGAATAGCATAATTTTAATTCTACAGTAAGCTTTCTGGGCTTTTTGAGTATAAATTTAGCATAAAACGTACTGAATAACGGTAATTTTTTAATTTTTAAATAGGGTACCTAAATAAATTGTGATAATTTTTTTTCCCTACTCCCTACTCCCTACTCCCTACTCCCTTTCCTAAAGTACTCAACACTCACCACTAAGCACTAGCTAGATCAACAGCTTTTAATTCCCCTTGCTTAAGAGTCCAGCAGCGGTCAGCAATGGGCAGTAAATCCTTAGCATCGTGAGTCACCACTAGGAGTGTCCAATGGGTTTTGAGTTTTGCCAGCAGATTAACTAACTGTCTTCGCATAGACCAGTCTAATCCAGCTGTTGGTTCATCCAACATCAGAATATGGGGTTGACGAATCAGTTGTACTGCTAGAGCAAGGCGTCGCTGCTGACCACCACTCATAGCATGGGGTGAAGTATGCAGGGGAAAATCAGCCAGTCCCACTTCCCCCAAAGCATCATAAACCCTTTGTGACCCCAACTCTGGATGTCCCATCCGCAATTCTTCCAGGATAGTCTTACCACAGAAATGCCGTTCTGGAAACTGAAACACTAATCCTGCCAGTTGTGGTAGGTGGTCGTTTGTGAGTTCGGTTTCTCCCCAAAAGATGTTTCCTGCCGTGGGCTGGGCTAATCCTGCCAAAATTTCCAATAATGTGCTTTTACCAGAACCACTAACACCAATCACTAGTCCCAATTCTTGTGGTGCTAGCTCTAGACTCAGACCCTTCAAGATCGGGGTGGAGCTAGCTGGTGGATGATAGGTTAAGTCTCTAAGATATAGCATTGCCTTTTGCCCACTCCTTCCCTTCTCCCAAAATTTTGGAGGTTTCAAAATTTCATAGACATTACTATCTTAAGCACTCAGCTATCAGCTATCAGCTATCAGCTATCAGCTATCAGCCATTAGCCTTTGGGCCACGCTATGGGAATGGCTGACCGCTGACCGCTGACAGCTGTTCGCGCAGCGTGCGCGTAGCGCATATGCTTACTTACTATCTTATCCCCCAACTTCCGGTACTATGGAACCTGGCATCAAGTGCAACGTCAGTACTGAGGTTAGTAGCATATATTTTTAATATTGCCACAATGACGATGAACCAACGGTTTCGAGCACCAAAACAGATAGTTAAAGCCTGTGTCAGCACAGCAGTTGTATTAATCGGTTTATGGGGAATGCCCACCTTGGCAGCTGACCCCTTTCGCGACAGTAATCCTCGGAACATTGATGACACTGTTCAAGATGCGTTTGACTTCTTCTTCAAGGAGGGAAACTATAAAGAGGCTGAAGCTTATCTAAAAAAATCGGAATCTAGGCAGTCTAAAGAACCCATGACCTATGCTATGCTATCATCTCTAGCTTACTTAGATCAAGATTGGGAAACCTTCAAGACCTACGGAACTAAAACTCTTAAGACTGCTAAGGAAATGATTGCCTCTGATCCTTTGCGAGGTAATCTCTACACAGCAGTAGGTTATTTTTTGGAAGGGGCTTACGATTTTGAAAAAGAAGGTCCTATCAGTGCCTTGACTAAATTACAGAAAGTTTTTGAATATCTGGATGAAGCAAAAGAAATTGCTCCTAATGACCCAGAGCTAAACTTGATTACAGGCTACATGGATTTAATGTTAGCTGTCAATTTACCATTTTCTGACCCATCTCAAGCCATTGACAAGTTAGAAACCTATGCTTTACCATCTTATTTAGCCTATCGAGGCATTGCTGTAGGATATCGAGATTTAAAGCAATATTCTAAGGCAATAGACTATGTAGACCGGTCAATGGAAACAACACCAAGCAACCCAGATGTACTTTACCTTAAAGCACAAATTTTGCGAAAACTGGGGCAGGAGGAAAAAAGTTTAGATTTTTTTAACAAAGCTTTAGAAAAACAGAATCAACTGCCAAAACGCCACGCTGCTCAAATTACTTACGAGCAGTGCAAACTTGAAAATAAACTCACAGACGGGGATAGGAATTGCTCCAAGGAACGGAATCGCATCCGGAAGCGGGGAACAGAAGTGGTTCAGAAGGATGACTAAGTTGAAGGTTGAAGGTTGAAGGTTGAAGGTTGAAGGTTGAAGGTTGAAGGTTGAAGGTTGCAGGTTGAAGGTTGCAGGTTGCAGGTTGCAGGTTGCAGGTTGCAGGTTGCAGGTTGCAGGTTGCAGGTCTTACTAAGGACTTAGAACTCAGAACTTAGAACTCAGAAGTATATTTCACGGAAGTCTTGTTCAACAGTGAATCTTGATCAGGTATAATCACTCTCGTAAAGAGTTCGGGATTGTCCTTGACTTATGGTTCGCCTCAAGATAGTTAACAAGTTTGATAGCAGTTTCGTCCTAGCTCCAGAAGCCCGAGATCAGTTATTTGCTTTACTAACCGGGGAAAACTTCTTGGCTCAAGTAGCTGAAGCGGCTCAAGCTGACAGGGTTGAGTTTACTGAATTACTGTTTCAACCAGTTCCCTACACCACTTCAACCCCTAAGGGAATGCCAGCGGACTATGAGCAGTATCACGAATCTGATGATTATATCATCATTAATGTACCTCCTAACTTCATGTTCAAAGCCAAAATATTTAATCCCAGTCGCCTGTGTGGGATTTATCGCAAATTTCAATAAAATTGAGTTTTTATATTTATTTTTTAATAGTAATTTTTAATCCCATCCCATGCTCACCTCTGATAATCAAATTCCATCTCTGAAGGATTTAGAATTTATTCCCTATCTGGATGAAACGGGAAATCTACCAGAATATTTACAAAAAAAGATTGGTGTATACGCTATTTTTGACCAAGATAAAACCCTGAGATTTTTGAATTATTCCCGGGATGTATATATCAGCATCAAACAACATTTAGTTCGTCAGCCTCACTCCTGCTATTGGCTAAAAATAGAAACCATTGAAAAACCTAACCGGAGTCGATTAGAAACGATTCGTAAGGCATGGATTGAAGAGAATGGTGTGATACCGGTAGGGAATGGAGAGCAGGAAAATCTCTGGAGTCAGCCGATTGATGCTAAAGTGACAATGACTGAAGCAGAGCAATTAGACTATGAGCAAAGTGAGGAATTAGCAAAAACGAAGATTCTCAAAAAAATTGCTCGGAGAGTTGAAGCTAAAATTAAAGATGAGCTAGAATCCCGAGGGGTAAAAACTGAAATTCGCTTCAATCCTAAGCTTAAAGAAAAGGGTTTACTTGACATAAAATGACTATCTCAACGGCTCATCCAGCTCTGCTAGTTCTCGCTGATGGCACAACTTACCAAGGCTGGTCTTTCGGAGCGACTGGTACAACCATTGGTGAAGTAGTGTTTAACACTGCTATGACGGGTTATCAAGAGGTGGTGACAGATCCGAGCTACTGCGGTCAAATTGTGACCTTCACCTATCCAGAATTAGGCAATACTGGTGTTAACCCGTCCGATGAAGAATCTGCTCATCCTCAAATCAGAGGTGCAATTGCCCGTAACATCTGCTACCGTCCCAGTAACTGGCGCTCTACCCAGTCCTTGCCCGATTATCTGGCGGAACATAACATCCCAGGAATTTACGGCATTGATACAAGGGCATTGACCCGCAAAATACGCTCCATTGGTGCGATAAACGGTGCCATTTCCACAGAAATCCTTGACTCCGCTGAGTTATTGTCCCAAGTGCAAGCTGCTCCGAGTATGGCAGGATTAAATCTAGTTAAAGAAGTGAGCACTGACGAGGTTTACGAATGGTCTGATCCTACGGAAGCAAATTGGGAGTTCGGTCCGGCAGTTGATGGGGTAGAAAAGGACAAGGGTTTGACAGTTGTTGCTATCGATTTTGGCATCAAACGTAATATTCTCAAGCGTCTAGCTAGCTACAATTGTCGGGTAATTGTCGTCCCTGCTAATACACCGCCAGAAGAAATTGCTAAGTATAATCCCGATGGGATATTTCTGTCCAATGGACCAGGGGATCCGGCTGTAGTACTCGAAGGCATCTCAACCACCAAAGCCTTATTGGAGCGTCAGCAACCTATTTTTGGCATCTGCATGGGACATCAGATTCTTGGTCTTGCCCTAGGAGCCCAGACTTTTAAACTTAAATTTGGTCACCGAGGTTTGAATCACCCAGCCGGTTTGCAGCAAATGGTGGAAATTACTAGCCAAAACCATGGTTTTGCTATTGATCCCGATACCTTAGGGGATCAGGTGGAAATTACTCACCTAAATCTCAATGACCGCACTGTGGCAGGGTTGCGTCACAAATCCTTACCGTTCTTCTCAGTACAGTATCACCCAGAGGCTAGTCCTGGTCCTCACGATGCTGACTATTTATTTAAGCAGTTTGTCGAGCTGATGCGTTCGCGTAGCGTAGCCGTAGGCTAATCGCGTAGCGTGGCCTAGGGCGTGTTTTCAAAGTTTTCCGCAAGATTATGATCCCCCCCAGCCCCCCTTAAAAAAGGGGGGAGCCATACTCAAAGTCCCCTTTTTTTAAGGGGGATCATGGGGGATCTCCGAGGCAAGAAGACACGCCCTAGACCCTAGACTAGACCCTGATTGGTTCTGCGAGGGTTTGCGTTCGCTTTTAGCGGAAGCTTAGCTTCATCGCGTAGCGGCGACCCAGGAGCATCGCGTGCAATCCCCGATGCCAAACCCTAACTGTAGGGTGACCGGGTGTGGAACTATAAAATAGCCCCTGCAGTGACCACTCCTACATCAAATCAAAGATTATGATGTAGGCTTCTCAAATTCACAAATGAGACTTGCTGTTCCTCAATATCCTGTATTGATTTACCACAGCCATTCAGCGGCAATCCAACCGCCATTAATGCACGATTCAAAATATTGATGCCACTATTCCAATCGCGGTCAATTTTTACTCCACAATCAGAACAATGATGAACTCTATCAGCTAGATTTTTCTCAACTCTTGCCCCACAGTTGAAGCACTCAATACTTGTTCCCCGTGGGTTAACTTCCTGGACTAACAAACCGCGTTTGACCGCCACTGCTTGTAAAATCTCCAGAAACGACCCCCACCCTGCGTCATGTATTGATTTCGCTAATCTAGTCCGCGCAAGTCCCTTGATATTTAAATCTTCAAACCCAATCAGGTCATACTTACTACATAGCCAATGGGCGACTTGATAGTGAAATTCCTTGCGGCAACGGGTTAAATGAAGGTGCAATAGAGCTACTTTCTGTTTAGCTTTCTGCCAGTTTTTAGAACCCTTTACACGGCGTGACATTACCCGTTGGGCACTTGCTAACCTGTTAGTAGCCTTTCTGTAGAACTGCGGAATCCCAACGGCTTCACCATCTGATGTGGTCAGAAACTTCTCTAAGCCGACATCAATCCCAACAGCAGATTTAACCGATTCTACAGGAATACACTCAGGGACAGTATCATCCTTCATTGAGATGCAACAGTACCAGCCGTCCGCTTTTTTAACGATAGTGCATTGCTTGAGAGTGAAACCGGACGGTAGAGGTCGGTGCATCACCACAGATATTTCACCAATCCGACTCAGCTTAAGCACTCCATGTTTGATATGTGCCCCTGCTCTGGAATTGTTAACCCGTGGGAATATAAACGACCGCAATTGACCTTGTTTCTTAAACCGAGGTCGTCCTCCGCGTTTTCCGGTCGCATCTGGTTTTCTCCATCGTTCCCATGCAATGTTCAGCCGTTGTAAGTTGACTTGTTGAGTTTCGGCGTAAATCAGCTTGTACTCAGGGAATAGCTTTTTAGTTTCCTTTAGTGCAGATTGCTGGGTGTAATAGTTAACGGGTTCTGGGACTTCGCCAATCGCTTCCCTCACAATACTGCATCTATCAATAGGACAACGAGTCCTGTTGAGCCAATCAAGTCTTTGACCGAGAGCATAGTTCCAGTGACGACGCAACAATTCCAGCCATCTCTCCATGATGGCTATCTGTTCGTCACTAGGCTTGATTCGATAGCAGTAAGTTAACAGCATAATGTTATTGTACTACTCGCGATCTGTTGAGAACCGTTAAACCCCGTCGGGCAATTCCCCTCCCGTTAAATCACGTGATTATAACGGGAGACCCCTTGCCCGTTTAGTTGGCAGCAAACCAAGAAATATGCTTCAGTTATGATTAATCGGTTAGAATCATGGCTGGCTTAATTTTACCCTACCGCTAGACCCGGTCACCCTACCCCCCAAACTCTGATACTGTTGTATAATCTAAAATTGACGTTGTTTTAGCCCCTTGACGTGCTAAGCAACAAGCCAAGGTATGGTTATAGGGCGCGTTTATCAACGGTAACCAAGTCATCAATCTACTGTCACAGTAGTCAACTTGACAGTAGAAGTATTAGATTATTGATATTTATAAGCTATATCGAGGAGGGTGTTATTCCTGAACAAATAACCCTTACAGTCAGTTTAAGGGGCACTCGCCAAGTCGAGTCAAATTATCAAATTTTCCGCCTTACTGGATTGCTAGATGCCTTTTCGGAATCTACTCTCCGTAACGTTATTGGCAAATGTATTGATGAAGGTCCAGCGGATATTATTCTGGACTTATCTAAAATTGATTTTGTCGATAGCTCTGGTTTGGGTGCTTTGGTGCAGCTAGTAAAGAAAGCTCAAACTTCTGACGGAAGTCTACAAGTCGTGACCAATCCCCGGGTGACTCAAACTGTGAAACTAGTGCGCCTAGAAAAATTTTTCTCCCTGCAAGATTCTCTGACGGTAGCTGTGGAGAAAATCAAGTCTAAGTGACAAAATCGATGGTGATGGCGGGGGCAAAACCCGCCTTCACTTTCAGAAGCAGTGGGGAATCGGTGAGAGTTGAGTGTGAGTAAGTTGCCGTTTTGCTAATGTATTGAATACTCTAAGCAGAAATTGTTGAAGGATGTCAAATTTGGTCTAGTAAACAAAAGACCGTGAGACCCCAAAGATGGCTCAAACAGATGCACAATTAGACCCCTTGGAAGAGGATAGCCATGGCGGTGGAACTGACTCTATAGTATTGTGGACAGAGTTTCGATTTAGGCAATTCATGGCGAAAGTTGATCAAATTGCCAAAATTCAACAGATTTCCCCAGCATCCTTGGCATATATAGGAGATGCTGTTTATGAACTCTACATCCGAACCCACTATCTGCTACCACCGAGGCGAATCTGTGACTATCATAACCAGGTAGTGGCTCACGTCAGAGCAGAAAGCCAAGCTAAGATTTTGCGATCGCTTGAACCTTACCTAACTGCTTCTGAAAAAGACGTTTTACGGCGCGGACGGAATGCTGCTACAAAGAGCCCCCGGCGTCTCAATCGAGAAATCTATCAACAAGCTAGTAGCTTAGAAACTTTACTGGGATACCTCTACCTTACTGATACTCAACGCTTGACCCAGTTATTGGCTCATCTACAACTGGATACCCCATAAATCCTAATTCTATTATGGCTAATCAAAACCCCTCCTCTGATGCCTCCTCTGATGCTTCTGGTCAGATCAAGTCAGGGAAGTCCTCTGATCGGCAAGGTGAGAATAAAAAATTATCTCGTTCGACCTCAGCCAATTCTCAAAAGAACGGCAAACCCCCTCGAAAGAACTACCACTCTCGAAAGCCACGGCCAAAACATTCCCATTACTCCGAGGAAACTCAGCCGAAGCAGCATGGGTACCCTAAGTCAAAACTTGTAAGTAGCACAGAAGAAGAGAGTGACTTAATCTACGGGCGTCATTCAGTTCTAGCAGCTCTCCAAAACCAGCACCAGCTAAACCGAGTTTGGATTATTTCCCAGCTGCGTTACGATCCTCGCTTTCACTCTTTACTAGTTCAAGCCAAGGCTAACGGTACAGTAATTGATGAAGTAGCACCAAAACGCCTGAGCCAAATTACCAAAGGTGGTAACCATCAGGGTGTGGCAGCTCAAATTGCACCTTACCAGTACATAGATTTAAATGACTTAATTGACAAAGCAAAATGGGCAACTGAGCAGCCAGTTTTATTGGCTTGTGATGGCATTAATGATCCTCAAAATTTAGGGGCGATTATTCGTACGGCAGAAGCTCTAGGGGCTCAAGGCTTAGTCATACCCCAACGTCGAGCTGTTGGTGTCACCTCAACTGTAAGGAAAGTGGCAGCAGGAGCTCTAGAAACCTTTCCTATTGCCAGAGTTGTCAATCTTAGTAATGCCCTAGAGCAGTTGAAAGCTGCGGGCTTTTGGATTTACGGAACTGCTGCCGGTACTGGTAAACTTTTACACAAAGTTGATTTGACTGGTTCAGTAGTATTAGTAATAGGTTCAGAGGGTAATGGTTTAAGCCTAAGGTCACAAAGCTGCTGTGACATGTTAGTCTCAATTCCATTACAGGGTAAGACCCCTAGCCTCAATGCCTCAGTAGCAACTGCTATGGTGTTATATGAAACTTATCGGCAGCGTTGGTCAGACTTACTGTATATCGATAGTACTTCCAATCAACAGATTGTGAAACAAGAAGAGTAAATGGAGGATAAAAAGGTTTAAAAGCCGATTAAATTAACAGAGATTATCCTGGAAACTAGGTGGATGTCATGAAAGAATCCTTAATCAAAATCTTAGACCTCTTCGGGTTAGCGTTTTGGGTGGAAATCATCACCGAAACCCCCAAGTGTACCTACTACTTTGGACCCTTTGTTAACCAGCAGGAGGCTCAGGCTGCCAAATATGGATATATTGAAGACTTAGACAATGAAGGAGCTCAAGGCATCATGGTAACTCTCAAACGCTGCAAACCCAATAGACTAACAATTTTTGATGAGTTGCCAGAACAGACTGAACTAGAGAAATCCTCTAGCTTAAGTAAGCCGATTTTTTGACAAAGGATGAAGTTTAACCTGTAACGTGTTAAGTGTGAAGGATGAAAACGCTCTAATACTCTCTACTTACAAGTATGAGTCCGCAGTTACTTACTAACCTGCTGAGGTAATTTAAAGCGGCAAAGCTAACTCAAAGTTAGGCAGAATAGTTTCCCCTGACAAAGTAACAGGAAATTTAGCAGTCTCAACAGCTTGATTGGGACGATAGATTTCAACCTCTTTGCCCTGGGGGTTAATTAACCAGCCTAAACGTAAACCACTGTTCAAATAGTCTGGCATCTTTTCCTGTAGAGGCTTGAGGGAATCAGTGCGAGAGGCTGGATCATGACTGTCTCCTTAGTGGAATGATTAATATCAAGTCAGGTTGAATACCCATAATTAGAGGGAGGGTGGGACCCACCCCTAACCCCTCCCAGGAGGGGAAGTGTGGGGAGATGGGGAGATGGGGAGATAGGGAGATGGGGGAGATTTTTATTAAGGGTAATTATCCCGACATGATATAAGTATTCAACCGGACATGATATAAGCTAACCGCTCCAAGTATAGTTAGCATGTGCTGGAAATTCAGGATAAAATTACGTGGTGTTGTGAGAAAGCAAAAATACTTAGTCTAGAAATGTTAACTTCTTCCGACCATCTGACCGATTTATCCGATGCCCACTGGCAGAGCAATTGCCGTTCTGTTGTCACTGGCGACCCCCAGCTGAAGAAACTGATGACATCGGTTTATGGGGTTGACCAGCAAGTAAAGTACCTTCACTTACAGGCAGAAGTTGAATCCCTCTGGCAGCAGCAGCAATTACTTAAGCAACAACGGTTGGTTTTGCGTTAAACTAATGCCTTTAAGTACAGGCATTACTGAAAACGCTGATGCTTGGCTGACCAACGCTTAAGGCTATAGTTATTTGGTTCATCAATGACTATAGCCGCAGGACCCCCATCCCCTAAATCCGCGATCGCTGTCATGGAGCTGCTGGCATCTTGGGAAAATTCGCTGTAGAGTAAGGCTCCTGTGTCAGAAAAAATCATGGTGCGGGGTTTGTAGATAGTAGTTGCCCGATCTGTATCCATCCCGTCATTAATACTATCCGATAGACCCACCTCTGTAGATTCTGAGGTAACCGATATTTCTTGATATAAGGTTAGCACCGCTTCCGGCTGGTTGTTGCCAGTCAGCTCGATCGGTCTAACTGACCAATGCCCGATCTCCTGAAGCATCATTGGTAAACTAGGAAGGGGTCCTGGGGAGAACTGACCACTGTTGATTAACTCCTGCCAGAGTACTGGCAGCATGGTTGACACCGACTCGGGGTTAAGGTGGTAGAGTGCTGACAAAGTGATCGCACTTGGGTCTAACCAGCGCAGAGCCGTCTCCGTGTGTGCTAGCAGGTGCTGATTAGATCCATCAATAGCCACGGTGTCACTAGGGAGTTTCCCACCTGCTGCCAACAGCTTAATCATCCCTTCCTGGTAGGAAACCCCCTTGACCGTAGCTGTGGTTGATTGTTGGATACCATTCTCACTCCAAAGGCTAATCCGAATCTGGGGGTCAACGTCTAAGCCCAAATATCGCCACAGTCGCTTTCCCTTGGTCAAAGTGGGCAGCCGTAAATCAGAAAACGGCATCCACCGCCAACCCTGACCATCGTGAAATGCTTTTACCTGTACTTGATACCAAACTTGCTCCGGTTGTTTTTGTAGAGTCAGAGGAACAGATGGGCAGGGGGATAGGGGGGAAAGTGCTATACTCTGTTCCTCTGCTATAGAAACCAATTCAGTACTTTCCTGCTGCCTTTGGCAGTGCTGTTCTCCTATTCCCCCATCTCCATCTTCCGGTTGCAGCCAATCCGTTGCGTTGACAGTTTGAATGATTTCTGAATTGCCAACCAGTTGACTGAAGTGCCTGACGATGGCTGGAACTGGGTTTAAGGCATTGTCCATATGGTTGAGGAGTTGGTAAACCTGGGGATTAGTTTGAGGTAATTCCTTAACCCATGCGATCGCTTTTTGAGGGTCTTCCTGGGCTGCCAAAATCAACCCTCCCCAAACTTGCACATTGCTGTCATCAGGATTGACCTCTAGTGCTCCTTCCACCCGCCCCCACAATCCCCCAGAATCGGTCTTTAGCATAGTGATAATATCCCCCAACTGAGCACCATTCACTGCGGTCTGAAACACTGTTTTTGCCTCCGCCCAGCGACCATCCAGGAGATAGGCAAAGATAGCAGCACTCGCACTTGCCCAAATTTGATTTGCCTGAGACTCGGTGACCTGAGCGTGCAGTTTAACCAAATCTATTTGGGCTTGAGCCTCTGCTGACCAGTGTTTTGGTCTCTGTTGGTTCAACCATTGCCAAGCATCAGACCACAAACCATGACGGGCTAGGATTAAACCATTCTGATAGGGTTTAGTATCTATCGCTGCTTGGGTTAGGGAAATTTCCTCTAGATAAATCGGGTTGGGAACAAAAGAGCGAGGTTTAATTTGGTAAACCTTGAACTGGGGTTCCAAGCCTACAGTATGATTAACCACTAATTCTGGAGTAGCACCACCGGTCACTTCCTGCCAATAGGGAGAACCTTCATTAGGGCTTGTCCACTCCAACATCATACTCAGGTGTGTCTGGTCTTGATTGTAGTGAATAATTTGTCCATAGCTCTCGGGTGTATTCTCTGAGACCACTTGACCCGAGAGGTTGAACCAAAACCCTTCCTCTAGAGCTTGTTGATCGAAACGATCGAGTTTGGTTAAAGGTAGTGAACGAGAGACACTAGCATCACCGGATGCTGTGTTGACTTGGGTAGACAGCACAAAATATTCGACCGGGGCAGTGATAGGCAGCTGACTAACTAGCTGATAATACTGCTGTTCGCTATGGCTTTGTTCAAGAGGCTGATAGACTCTGAGTTCCACGATCTGGTCACAATTACTTTGGCATGATGGTGGTGATCCCAAAATCGGTAGCAGCAACTCAGAGTTAAGGGAAAGGGGTGTGCCCGCCGTTAGCCCATTTTCACGAATCTCCCCTTGAATTTGGGCAAATGTCTTGGCAGATGAGGGAACAGTCTGGGGGATACGAGCCCAACTCGGCAAAATGTGATTGATCCAGACAATCGAATCAGGGTCAATAATTAACATAACCGCCACCCAGATACTACCGGCAATGATACCGCTAGTGGTGATTAAGGCAGCGATCGCGCCCAAGGTTGTTAACCAACCACCTCTACTAGACTTTTGCACTGATGTTTTAATGGTTTATCTTTCCAGTTTTTTCCTAGTTTGAAAAAAATCTTGGGGGCAATAGATAGTAATTAGCCAAATAGTACAGATTTTTGGACTTAAAGGCTAATTGTCCATGTCTTTGTCATTCCCCCTTGCTCAATCTAAAACAAGTGCACCCTAAACCCTTCAACCTGTGATTACCTGCTCATACAGTTCACCAGCACGTTCCCAAGTATATTTCTGTTCAATATACGCTCGCCCATTTTCCGACAATTGCTTACGGAGCTGGCGGTCTTCAAATAACCGACTAATGGCATAAACATATTCTGTTGTATCATTTGCTCGCAATGCCCGCAAAGGGACATCCCCGCCATCAACTGTCAATCCCTCCAAACCGCGATCGCTTCCCACGACCGGTACTCCCGCTGCCATCGCTTCCAGAGTTTTATTTTTTACCCCAAATCCACTCTGCATTGGCACCACAAATATGGTTGCCTTATGAAGGTGGTCTACTAAAGAAGGCACCGAGCCAGTTACACTAATCCCTGGTATATCTTCTAACTCTAGCACCGCCTGCACCGGTTTGGGTCCGACTAATTCTAGCTTGGTATCACCATAGCGCTCTGTAATTGCTGGGAACACCTCTAGGCTAAAATAACGAGCCGCTTTGATGTTTAGTGGGTTATCCATCGCCCCAGTAAATACTAATCTGTGTCCACCAGGATCAGAGATGCGCCGGGGAAATAGATGAACATCAACCCCATTAGAAATCAATGTAATTTTACTGTCTAACTCAAATGAGTCTATTTGCCGTCTATCTTCTGCTGTTGTGACTATAATGTCTGTGAACTTAGCACAATATTGCTCTTCATAGCGACGTAATAGGGGCAAATTTAACTTGTCTTTCAGCTGATTGTCTGATGTTTTGGTTTCGAGCTTGTCCAGGGATTTCCGGTATACAGAATGATGAATATTCACCAAAGTTCGCAGCTGCTTCCGCCACTCTGGTCGCACATAAATTTCATTGGTACTGTGTTCACAGGTAATCAGGTCAAATTTTCCCGCCTCCACAGCCTGATCCAGCCATTGCTGCATTGGAGTTGAGTAGAGTTGGAGTACTTTCTGGGGCGTTCCCTGTTGCAAAATGGTACTCCAGCGCTGTAATTTCTCCTTTAAGCCTTCCTCTTGTTCTGATGGCTGCGGTTGGGGAAAAATCACCAGTTCTTCCACCCACTGCTGCAATTTTTCTACCTCGATGTCCGTGATCTCCTCAGAACGTTGAGTAACCAAGGTTATAGCATGACGCTCACTCAGGTACTTGAGTAAATTAAACGTCCTGACCTGAGTTGCCCCCCGCGTTGGCGGATAGGGAAAGGTTGTGGAGATCATTAGAATCTTCATAGGACGTTACTACTTGGACAAATAATTGGCAACAAGGAAACGGCAGGCAATAATTCATTCTTATCTCACTTTTTACCTGAGTTAAGAATGAATTTATTTATACTATTTAAAATTTTTATAAACTTTTTTTAACATTTATTCATGTTAATTTACTCCAAATCACCATTATATCAAATCCTTGAGCATCGATATTGCCAAGCTTGGGGTTTTTGATAATTTTGATTACTCCAGAGTAATTCCCGATTACCTATTACCCAAAACCCAAAAAACAACGACAAAGAACACTATCCAAAAAACTGGACAGTATAAATGTATTATATCTTCATACCAATACATTTATACTAATTGTGAATTTTCCTCTAGAAAATATAGTTAAAAATTCAAATTTACCGATTTACCAAACACCAGGTAGCCTAATCACCGTCACTGGAAGTCATAGAGAGATTAGGCTACCTGGTGTTTGA
>NZ_JAAHFV010000144.1:0-15034 GCF_010672755.1 Moorena sp. SIO1F2 | reverse complement strand
TGTTGATTGATGCCTGCTAGATTAGTAATGGGTGATGTATCGCTAATAATAATCACAGCCAACTCATCGATTGTAGGGTTTTAAGGTCTGCTTCAAAATCGGCAACATCATAATTCAAATCTAAACCGCGCTTGGCAAGTTCATGCTGAAATTCAATCACGGTTAACCCCGTCCAGGCACGGACTTTGCCACTGCTGATTTTGTCTTGCTTATAGAGCATCAGCCCAATTTCAAGTTTGAATTCATCCTCAGTCATTTGGCTAGCTTGGACAATATCGTCAGGGATAACTACACTCATAGCTACACTGATAACTACACTGATAAAGGATTGGTCTATTATGAATAGTTACTTTAATTTTATCATAAATTTAAACTGAATCATAACACCCTTTAAGGCCACACCCAGTAAAGCTAATAATAATTCCTCTATCGTTGATTAACTCTTGCCTCTAGCATGCATGTCTCTTATCTCTTCCCTGCTCCCGATTCCCGATTCCCGATTCCCGACTCCCGACTCCCTAAAACCCCGAACTTTCCACTTTACCCAATTTAAAAATACTGTAAAATTATAGTAGTTAACATACTCCACCACTACAACTAGTTATGCTCAAAGCAATTACTGCTAGTGGAAAAATCGATCCATCAGGTCAATTATCCTTAGACTACCCAATTGAAGGTACTCCCCCTAAGCCAGTACGAGTAATTATTCTGTTTGACGAAACAGATGGGGAGCTAAATAAGTTTTGGCAACAAGTCAGTAACTATCAACAGCAACCACTCCTGTCAGCTAAACAATTGCAAGAGGGATTAAAGCAGGCGTTGACAGAATCGGGGTATGATTCAAGGGATAAAATTATCGAGCTTGTGCAGGAAATTAAGCAGGAAATTTCTCAAGAGCGTCAAGAAAAACAAAGGAAGACTAACCACACATGAACCGCCGCCGCATTCTTAAAGCTGGACAGCCTTACAGCTAATGCCAATATTTTCACCTTCCCTAAACCCATCGAAGATATCTTGGCTGAATTTGACTGTACCCTTGTGCGATCGCATATCGATCTACCTCGTCAGCCTTTCACTGCTGCTATTGAACCCCTGCTGCACCAACTCCAGCGTAACCGCAAGCGCATTGAGCTGATCAACGAAACTGCCCGTCGGGAAGCCCTGATCGCACCAATTCTGTTTGAAGTAGTCGATCTAACTAATCACCGCATTTACATTGAATATTCCATCGCCGTTAGCGAACACCTGCGGGGAACCTTAGATTATTACATTGCCAACCATAACGTGATTGTGATCGAAGCCAAACAATCTGATCTGGTAAGGGGCTTCACTCAACTGGCGGTGGAGTTGGTTGCCCTTGATCAGTGGCTCCAGTCTGACCAGAGAATTTTGTACGGCATTGTTACCACCGGAGAAGACTGGCGTTTCGGTACTTTTAATCGCCAAGAACGTTCCATACAACAAGACCCCAAGCGCTACATCGTCCCAGAAGAGTTAACCGAGTTGCTGGAAATTTTAGTCGGGATTATGAATTGAAACGGTTAATTAATTATAGTGGTTTTTAATTAGGGAATCGGGAATCGGGAATCGGGAATCGGGAATCGGGAATCGGGAATCAGAGGGGAGTAGAGACTTAGATAATTTACAGAAATAAATACAGATGAAAAACCACTATAGTATCTTAATTCAATGGTCAGAGCAAGACCAAACCTACATTGCTAGTTTACCAGAATTTGGTCCTTATGCTCATACCCATGGCAGCAGCTACGAAGAGGCTCTCAAAAATGCTAAAGAAGTGTTAGAGCTTTTGGTAGAAGATTACCAAGCTAGAGGTCAAGAGTTACCTTTATTAAATTATTCAAAAATAACCGTTTAATTAAAGATTACAAAAACCGACTTTGCCACTGCTGATTTTTTCTTGATTATACAGCATCAGCGCAATTTCAAGTTTGAATTCATCCTCAGTCATTTGGCTTTACGGGACAGACTGTCCCAATACTTGCTACCGAATTCTAAATTCTTCATTCTTCATTCTTCATTCTTCATTCTTCATTCTTCATTCTTCATTCTAAACTGACTCCACCCACAACTGGATTGTCTCCAAGTCCCCAAATGGGATCATCTACACTATTGCTATTTTCTTGTAGCTGTTGATTGTTTTGCTGTAACTGTTTAATTTTTACAATTTCATGATGCAAGGCTAATACAACTAATTCCTCAAGATTCTTTACTAGTCCTGTCTGAATTAGTTCTTCTGTAGTTTTCAGCAAATCTGTGGGTAAACTTAAAGTGATTTGATTGACGTTTTCCATGGATAGTATTGTTTGGATGAGAGTGTTGATTATTATTGATTGAGCTTACCTATAGTCTAGGTGAGTTAGCAAAACGAAACTTGCCCATGATTAAGCTAACATTAGCTTAGCGCAATTCTTCCCCATGGCACAGGCATCAACTGAATCCTAACACCCATCCACGCCACACCCAGTAAGGCTAATAATAATTCCTCTATCCTTGATTAACTCTTCCCTACTCCCTACTCCCTACTCCCTACTCCCTACTCCCTTTTCCCTACTTCCACCATCGGCTAACATCATCAACTGCTGCCACCGTTTCTCTTAGGGCTTCAATACTCCCAAACTTGATGATTAAAGGAGCTAATTGAGGAAGAGCTCTAAGAAAATTGGGACGGGTTAGACTAGCTAAACCATCAAGAATTTGTTGCCAAAAAGGAAAATCAACCGAGGAAGGAGTTAAGCTCTTAATCAAGCGGTGTAAGGCATCGGCTCGGTTGGATTCAGACCCAATCCCTGTGGCGCAATCTAAGGCTTCCGGTAACACTTGGGGTAAGTAGGGGGCTAAGGCTCTTAAGGCATCGGCTCGGTATTTTTCATCCGAAATCCCTCTGGCGCAATCTAAGGCTTCCGGTAACACATCGGGTAAGTGGGGGGCTAAGGCCACTAAGGCATCGCCTCGGGAGTATTCATGGGAAATCCCTCTGGCGCAATCTAAGGCTTTGGGTAACAACAGATCGCTTAAGTGGGGGGCTAAGGCCACTAAGGCATCGGCTCGGTATTGTTCATGGGAAATCCCTCTGGCGCAATCTAAGGCTTTGGGTAACAACACATCCGGTAAGTGGGGGGCTAAGGCGACTAAGGCATCGGCTCGGGAGTATTCATCGGAAATCCCTCTGGCGCAATCTAAGGCTTGGTGTAACACATCCGGTAAGTGGGGGGCTAAGGCGACTAAGGCATCGGCTCGGGAGTATTCATCGGAAATCCCTCTGGCGCAATCTAAGGCTTTGGGTAACAACAGATCGCTTAAGTGGGGGGCTAAGGCCACTAAGGCATCGGCTCGGTATTGTTCATCGGAAATCCCTCTGGCGCAATCTAAGGCTTTGGGTAACAACACATCGGGTAAGTGGGGGGCTAAGGCGACTAAGGCATTGGCTCGGTCTTTTTCATCGGAAATCCCTCTGGCACAATCTAAGGCTTCCGGTAATAAAGAAGGGGTAAGATACTCACTAATTGCCTCCAAACCCTCTGCTTGACGTTCATAATCTTTAATCTGTCGCACATAAGCTAGTGCCTGGGCTGGCCTCCACATTTCTTTCTCCAGTAATGCTGCCATTAACTCTGGAAAAATATTTCCAGCTAAACTGTTGAGGGATGTGGTAATCAGAGCATAACGACACTGTAAACTAATCGATTCTGTAGGATTTTCTGTAAACTTAGCTGCTGCTATTGCCCAAGCTCTCGATAGATCTTTTACAAAATTAGCAGTTTTTCCCTGTCTCTCACACTGCCAATACCAACCGTTATCTCCTGCTGGAGTTTCTTCTTTCAGGAGTTGATTAATGTCATCTATCTTTTCAGCTTTCTCTAGATGCCAGGTTAATTGGCTATAGATATAACCATCATCGGTTAAGGTATGCCATAATCCGTTTTCGGTCTTAGTTTGATAACGTTCTAATAATTGCTGATGGGCTTCTGTAATGGATAATTATAGCTCTGGTTGCAGCAGATTACGGGCTAAATCATGTAACAGGTCATGGAGGCGATAGTTAGTTTTTTGGGTACTAGAGACCCCTGGTAGTAATAACGCTTTTTGTTTTAAGTATATTAACGTCTTTTTAGCTTTAACTGAATTACAGTTCCATAACGTAGTCGCCATGGTTTCAGTAATAGTGACATCCTCCGGCAGTACCCCTAACCAAGCAAATTTTTTCAATCTCTCGGCAGATAATCGCTTTAAACTGAGATTAAAGGAAGCCACTAGACTATAGTTTTTGCGCTTGGCGTCACTTGGTTCTTCTTCTGCTTCCAATCGATCCAAGGCTTCTAAGTCAGCAATTTCTGCTTGCAACTCATCCAGTAACTCTTCCCAAGAGAATCCATCCCTAACTTGGGCAGCCGCTAATTCTAATCCTAGGGGTAAGTAGCCCACAGTTTTGGCTAAGGTTTTAGCATAGTCGAGTTCTTGATTAGTTAACTGGTTGTTTACAGCAATTTTCGCCCCCCTAAATCCCTCGCTGGGGGATTTAGGGGGCTTGCAGCTAAAGGGAGTGAGGTCGATTCATCTGAACAAAGCTGTAAACAACCGGTTAATAACTCCAAGGATTGATTTAGAGTCATCACGTCTAAATCATAGCGAATCGCACCTTTAACCGGAGCTTCTCTGGTGGTCACTAAAACCCGACAGCCACCACCGGCTACTCGAAAGGGTTCAACATGGTCAGGATGCCAAACATCATCCACGACTAGTAAGGCTTTTTTATCGGATAATAATGTTCTTAATTGTAAAGAAGCGCTATCAATATTAATCGGTTTGAAGTCATAATCTCTTAATGCCTGTATCCACGTACTTAGAAACGATAAAATATCAGGTTTATGACCTAAGGTTGCCCAAAAAATCCCATCGGGAAAATGGGATTGAACCTCTTTGTCATAGGCTAAGGCTGCAGCTAAGGTGGATTTCCCAATGCCTCCTAAACCATAGATGGCACTAACTACTAAAGTGCCAACTCTAGCGGTTTCTTGGGATAACAGAATTTGTTTTAGTCGTTGGCTGACTTCCGGGCGTTCGACATAATACGGAGGTAGTGGGGGTGCTTGATTTGGTCGAGTTTGGTTAACCTGCCTCCCAGGCGACTGCAGTCAAATATTAATATTTTGAAAATTTTCGCCTCTTTCAATAGTTTGGTTTTCTCCAATATTTCCAATATTAGTTTGTTTCTCTCCAAAATTAGTATTCTTTTGATTAAGAATATCCCCTTTGGCAAATTTCTTCACATTCTCAATGTTGTAAGTCTCACCAGTAGCCTGGTGGGATTCCAAGGCTTTGATAATCTCTTGACGAATTGACTCTAAGTTAGGCAAAGCTTCAGCATCAACAGTAGTCACTAAACTCTCGATACTTTGGGCAACTTCGGGATTTTGCTTGGCTGCTGCTTCTACCTCCAATACCACTTCGGCATAATTAAGAGGTTGCCCTGGAGCTTGCTCAATAGCCATTACTGTATCTGGAGACTGGTTTCTCAGGGATTCTACAAACTGGCTAGTCTGGTCCCAGACAACTTGCCCAACATTTTCCCCAGTTTTTTCTAGGGCTTTAGTGGCGAGCACAGTAGAAATAGCGACAACGGCAGCAGCTAATGGTTCCATAGTTGAAAGAGATGATTGATAGTTTTATTATATAACTTTAGCAAAGGGAGTAGGGAGCAGGGAGTCGGGAGTCGGGAGTAAGGAGATAGGGTTTGACGTTTTTTGTGATAACTGATTAGTATCAAATTTAAAGGTAAAAAAGCTTAGATATTATATCAGGTAAACCGATTTTTTATATATTCCCTGTTCCCTGTTCCCTGTTCCCTGTTCCCTGTTAATTAAAAATATAATATAATTTTAAAAAACTGTAATAAGTCAACATAAGTGAGTAGATAAATTGCTAAAATTAATATTTGTAAATAAATGTAAAAAAAAAAATACCCCTTGCATTTTTTCGAGGAGTTATGTATACTATAGAAAGTGACGACCGATACTAATAGCCGCGCTGGTTACAACTGTTAACCACGACCAGCGCGGCTTTCCTCCCTCCTAAAAAGGAGTTACTTCCATGATGCCAAAAATATCACAATCATCAATCCTGGTTGGGTGCATCGTAAGCATTCAGCTTATGCGCTACGGGCACGCTACGGGAACAGTTATCAGCTTATGGGCGATGGGCACGCTAGCTGACGGCTGACGGCACCTCAAGTAGCGTGAGCTTTTAGCTCACGGCTGACCGCTGACCGCTGACCGCTGACTGCTGAATAATTAAATTTTACGATAGTAAAAAAACAGGAATATATTTCGACGAATAAAAAAAGAAAAAGGCTAAGGTTAGCATACAACATTGACAATATCCTCTACTATAAGAGTAAGATAGAGCTTAACTGCTTCCTGGAACAACACTGTCAAGTGCCCAGGTAACAAATAGATTCAGTTACTCATAGAATCAAGGGAACTAGTGTAAGGATAAGCCAAGTCAATGGTCACTCATGACTTAGGCTGATTTAAGATTAGGGTGTTATCTACGCCAAAATTTTATCTACGCTAAAAGAGTTTTCACTAGTAGCCTAAGGCAAAAAAAAATTAATTAATTCAGGGGTCTACGCTGAAAGCTGAAAGCTGACGGCTGAAAGCTGACGGCTGAATGCTTACAAGTATTGATTTTTATTCTAAGCACTAAACCTTTGATTACTAATGTCTAAACAAAACCGTAAAAGGTCAAGGTGTACCACCGGTTGGAGGCTGCAAAGCTGGAAAGTTTGCTTGCCCTTAATCGCAATAATCATGGTGTTGTGTACCGAGGTAGCAGTAGCCCAGAATCTACCTTTTAAGACTACCCTTGCATCTCTTCAAATTGCCGTGGATACTATCTGGGTGATATTCACTGGTTGTTTAGTATTCTTCATGAACGCGGGCTTTGGGATGTTGGAGGTTGGTCTTTGCCGCCAAAAGAACGCCGCCAACATTTTGACTAAAAACCTGATTGTGTTTGCCCTGTCTACAGTCGCTTACTGGGCAGTTGGCTTTGCTGTCATGTTTGGTGATGGAAACCCTGTTTTAGGTTTCAATGGCTTTTTCCTTTCAGGATTAGATAATAGTCCAGCCATAGGAGAAGCCTACAACGGTGTCTTCTATTCACTAAAAGATATTGGTATACCCCTTAACGCCAAGTTCTTTTTTCAACTGGTTTTTGCTGGAACTGCTGCCACTATTGTGTCTGGAGCAGTGGCCGAGCGCATCAAATTTTCGGCGTTTTGTCTGTTCAGCGTTCTACTTGTGGGCATCATTTACCCAATGACGGGTCACTGGATTTGGGGAGGAGGCTGGCTAGGAGGAGGCTGGCTAGAATGGCTGAAATTTTGGGACTTTGCTGGTTCAACCGTAGTTCACTGCGTAGGCGGTGGCTCTGCCTTAGTAGGTGCTTACCTTCTCGGACCACGCAAGGGCAAATATATAGATTGCGTCTCCTATGGGCTGCCCGGACACAATCTCAGCCTGGCGATTCTAGGTTGCTCGATTTTATGGCTGGGCTGGTTTGGTTTTAATCCCGGCTCAAGCATTTTTAATCCCGGAACAACGAATTTAGATCCCAACTCCATTAGCCATATTGTCCTCACGACGAATATAGCAGCTTGTGCAGGGGGTATTGCCGCAGCTATAACTACCTGGTTTGACCCAAGGGATCCTGACAGTAAGCCTGACCCCACTATGATTATTAACGGAGTACTGTCGGGTTTAGTAGCTATTACTGCATCCTGTGCATTCGTTACGATTGGTAGCGCTATTGCTATAGGTCTGCTGGCAGGAATAATTGTGGTCTTTTCAGTGGACTTCTGGGACAGGATGAAAATTGATGATCCAGTAGGTGCTATTTCTGTCCATCTTGTCAGTGGAGTCTGGGGAACACTGGCTTTAGCTCTTTTCAGTGAAGGACCTGGTGATTTGTATAGTATTGGTAACGGTCCAGTAGCCGGACTATTCTGTGGTGGCGGGATAGATAGTATCCGGCAGCTTTTTATTCAACTACTCGGCATTGTTGCAGTAGGTCTGTCAACGGTTGTCATGAGCTGGCTGGCTTGGTTATTTGTTAAAAGCATACTTTCCTCAAGTCTGAGAGTTACAGAAAAAGCAGAAATTGAAGGTCTAGATTTCCACGAACACCGTATGACTGCCTACAGTGGCTTTTTGCTTAAGGCAGATGTCAAGCAATCATCGCTGAGAGATCAGCAAAGACATAATTAATATCATGTCCAGTTGAATACTTACACTTTGGCTAAAGTAAGGCAGAAGGCAGAAGGCAGAAGGCGCTTAGTATAAGTACTCAACCGGACATGATATTACCTGTTCCCTGTTCTAGAGTAGTTTAATCAAAAATAATCCCATGACCAGAATCAAGATGATGTCAAAACAACCACAATATTACGATCTAATTGTTAGGGAGTTAGTAGCTGATAATGATGACATTGTAGGTGCAGTTATCCTCTATAAACAGTTACCTATTACTGAATATATAGGTGAATTAAATAAAACTGAAACTCTAAAAATAGCAGATCAAATAATCGAGTTTCACAAATCTATTAACCGCTTACCTAGTCTGGTAAACAACGAAAAAATATTCATTGAATCTAGAGATACTTTGCTGATTGTTGTTTTTTATCCTAATCAGTGTTTGTTGCTAGTTAAAGCTAAGCAAACTGATATCCTTGGCAGGATTATACATGCTATTGAAGAAACATCACAAAAGATTCAGTATTTACTTGACCCTAGAGCAGCTTATCGGAATGGTTATCAGTTCTTTGATCAGCCAAAGGATAATGAAATAATATACAGGAATAAACCCCTAAGTCCTGAATTTTAGGACGTTCCCAAATTTCAATACAACTGGGGCACAAAGAATTGCTCATACAGAGGTGGGCGCACATAATTATTGGGAGCCTTCTTGCGTGGGGGTAATTCTAGAGGTTCCGGTGTCATATCAACGTAGGGAATCTTGCTGAGAATATGACTGATGCAATTAAGCCGAGCACGCTTTTTGTCATCAGCTTCCACCGTGAACCAGGGGGCTTCTGGAATATTGGTGTGAGCCAACATGTTGTCTTTTGCTTGAGAATATTCCACCCAGCGATCGCGAGATTCTAGATCCATCGGGCTGAGCTTCCAGCGACGAGCGGGATCGGTGGTGCGAGATTGGAACCGTCGCTCTTGCTCCTCATCGCTTACTGAAAACCAATACTTCAGCAAAATTATGCCGGATCTGACCAACATCTGCTCAAATTCTGGGCAGGTTTGCATGAATTCCTGATACTGTGCATCGGTACAAAAACCCATCACATGCTCCACCCCAGCTCGATTGTACCAACTGCGGTCAAAACAGACAATTTCACCGGCTGCGGGCAGATGAGCTACATAGCGCTGGAAATACCATTGGGTCTTTTCCCGATCACTGGGTGTACCCAATGCCACAATTCGGCAGCCACGTGGATTTAGGGGTTCGGTAATCCGTTTAATAGTGCCTCCCTTACCGGCTGCATCACGTCCTTCAAACACAATCACAATCCGGGTCCCAGTATGTTTAGTCCAGTATTGCATTTTCACCAGTTCCAATTGCAGACGGGCAAGCTCCTTTTCATAAATTTTCCTGGGAAGTTTAGAGCTGCCTTCTGCCTCAGAAATGTGGTAGAACACTCTTCGTTCTGAATTGGGTAGATTGGCCTTCTTTTGTTTCTTGAGTTTTTTCTTATTTAATTTTTCCTTATTTAATTTTTTATTATCTTTATTTTTACTATCTGCTGCTAGTAGATGCTTCTTTTTGCTCGCCCGTTGGGACTTATCCCCATTCATAGATTTAGTTTTCATTGCTATACAACCCTGTATTTGTATTGAGCTTGATGTAGGGTGGGCAGTGGATCAGGCAGATTCACCAAGCTAGCCATCGGTTTGCTAGGCACTGCCCACTTTAGGATTTGCCCTTTGCCTAAAACCAAGCATTAATTGAGCTAAGAGGGAATTCACCGATTTTCTAATCCTCTAACTCGTTGCTCTAAGGCATTCATTCTTTCCTCTAAATCTAATTTATCAGATTCTTGGGTGATGCTATATCCAATCAATTGTTCTAATATCCTTTCTTGTCGTTGTTGGTTGTCTTGAGACCTTAATTGTCTTTCTTGTAGTTCAAGTTGACCAGCTTGTAGTTCAAGTTGACCAGCTTGTAGTTCAGCTTGAACAGCTAGCATCTGTTCTAATATTGTCTCTTGTCGTTGTTGGTTCTCTTGAAACTTTAATTGTGTTTCTTGAAACTTTAATTGTGTTTCTTGTAGTTCACGTTGAACAGCTAGCATCTGTTCTAATGTTACTTCAATTCGATCTAATCTGTTCGAGCCGTTGTTAGTCATTGTTAATTTATTAATTTAATTAGGTCTTATTGATAGCCCTTGGCCAATGGCTATAATTTATTATGACTCCAAGCTTCTAACTCCTGAGATCTACGGTGGGCAGTGGATCAGGCAGATTCACCAAGCTGGTCATAGGATTGCTAGGCACTGCCCACCCTACGATTAATGTGCTGGATAAAGTTGGTGCGTTCGCGTAGCGTAGCCCTTCGGGCTAATCGCAACTCTAGATCGCCTTGGCAAAATTAGCTGGATCTTGGTCACGTCGGTGACGGATGGGAATAGGAGAACCTTGAGCATTTCCTACTAAAGAGGCAGTTTTTTCCAGAGACTCTCTGAGCCTCTTAGCAGCATATATAGACATATCCCGAGGAACACTAATTCTGTCGCGCAAATATCGCAGAGCAGGATCTGAACCCAACGGTGGCATAAAGGTTTCCCCGGTAATCATGTGTGTCAAGGCACAACGGAGGGCTGGATCAAACAAGGTCTCGTCGGCGGGGTTAACTCGAATGATATTAGTGCGGTGTTTAAGCACTCGTTGGAGAGCTTCAGTACGGGAAGTCTCCGGTTCTGGGTAAGTTACATCCGGTAGCCCTTCCCAAGGACCATTGTCCACCCGTGCCTGATTGACTAACGTCTGGGGTTTATCGTTTGGCCAGCAACCCCCCATCTGGGGAGGCAAATCATGGACATGGGTGTGGAAGTCGCTCTGTGTGCCACGATAGGTAGGTCGGGTTTCCATGGCTTCAAACCAAGCTGCCAATCGAGGATTTTCTTCCCTTATAGAATAGCCTTTGTAGTAATAAAGACTGGCATTCATGCGTTCGACATAAGGCATGAAAATCACATCAACAGTACCGAACTGATCCAGAAAGTAAGGACCTGGAGTGGAGCTTAGGGCATTTTCCACCATCTCCACCACTTGAATAAATTGGTCTTGGTGATGTTGCTCTTCTTTAGATGAACGTGTAGGATAGCACAGCCAAGTACACCAAGCTCTAAACAGAAGTCTCTCCAACTGCCTTAGCTTTATGACAGCCGGGTCTTTCATGCTTTGCTCTAAGGGTTTAAAAACCCGCTCTAATCCGATTAAAATGTCATCACTTTCGGTGATAAAGTTACCATCTAGCTCTAGGGCTGGTAGCATTCCGGATGGCACTTTCTGCTTGTACCAACGTTCTTTCTTACCATAACAAAACATGGTAATTTTTTGGATACGATAAGGAATTTGTTTTTCTTCCAACCATAGCCAAATTTTCTGGCAGTAAGGGCACCAAGCGTGGTTATCCCGGTATAGGGTAACCCGAATATCAGATTCACTAAAACCAAATAGGCGCAAACAAGATTGAGCGTTAGTAGCTCCATTAACGGTATCTATTTTAAAATCCGTCAGAGCTTCTAGTTCTTGCCAGCTTAGGGGGGCGATACTCATGGGGGTGGGTTTAATTAAAGTTTGTTACAAAAGATACTATCGCATATTTTGTGTAAGCTATCAGCTATCAGCTATCAGCTATCAGCTATCAGCTTATAGGCTATGGGTTACCTCGTCACAGGCTAGAAGCCTGTGCCACAAACTAGAACCCTGTGCCACGCTACTCTGCTTTTGAATAAAATAAGCTGAGGGCTAACGGCTGAGGGCTAACGGCTGAGGGCTGACAGCTGAATGCTTAGCATCAAGACAGTGATAAACCTGAGCTTGGTAACCATCCACGGATATTAAATTATTAACAGAATTCTCAGCAGAACAATTAGGTAACTCTTCAACTGTTGCGTTAAAATTCACCAACCATAAATCTATGGTACTTGACAAATCAGCGACAGTTTGTTTAAGAGTGAGAGCAGCCGGACAATTGCTCTGCTGGCACTGAATTTGGTCTTGATGTGCCAATATAAATTGGGGATTAACTGAGGATAGTTTTTGATCAGCCTTCTGTTGGAATTCCCAAGCCAGCCCCATCATTTCACCAGTCTGTACCAAGGTGTTGTGAGTAGTAGCAATTAGTATCGGTACTGATGACTGTTGTTCAATTATGGGTACCAATAAATCTGGACGATAGTATTTTTGATAGCCTAGATTGCTGACTACGGTAATACTACTCAAAAACCCCATTATCAAAACTAGCGCTATGGTTTTTGGTCTACTAGGGCTACTATTGTCAGTGGAATTTGTGGTTGAGGCGCGAGGGTTACTCACGGCTAGGGCGGCTGCTACTAAGACAATCACAGCAGGGAAGTAAACGAAACTATACCGAGCACCACGGGTGAGGTCAGTACCAAGGCAGTAAGTAATACCAAAAAATAATGCGATCGCACTAATCAAGAAACTCCCTAAAACCCCTGTGACCAAACCAGTCTGAGGGTGATTTAGTTGTATTTTTAGATAGCGATAGAGAATCGGGAGCAACCAGATTAGAAACACTAACATCACCAAACCCGAAGCAATGACCACGATCAGGGAAGATGACTCTACCGGCAATAGCGATAACATGGTGATCCAAGCAGCGAGAGCTTGAAAAATTGGCTTGCTCCAAGCCCAACTCCCATCATTGCTACTTATAATCCATTCAGTCATCTGAGCATCGTAACTCGATAGCCACACCGGTAACCAAACTAATCCTCCCATAGCACTACCTACAGCAACTGCACCAATGGGCAGGATGGGATAGGGTCGAGAAGGAGAAATTTTGGCTAATCCCCAAAGTCCTAATAAAACCATGGCCTCAGCACACAGGGTCAGGAGAAAAAAATAGTGGGTTGCTATACCTAAACAATTAACCACTACCCAAGACAGGGATATCCAAATCGGTAGAACAGTCTGGCGTTGAAGATGTTGTACAGCAATAACTAAGCAGCACAGGGATGCCATTACCCACAAAATAGCTAAGGTGTAATGACGGGCTTCCTGGGCTAGAAAGACACCGTAGGGAGACACAGCCATAATTGCTGCTGCTAGTTGAGCCACTAACCGGGAACGAAACCCTACCCAGCTCAGTCCATAGATTACTGGAATTGATACTATACCGAACAGGGCGGGAAGCGATCGCATCCCCCAAATTACTAAGTCGCTATGCTGTAACGATGTTCCATCGAACGCCTGTACACCGAAGGAAAATAGCCTCATCCACCAGTTCGCCAGGACAAAATATAGGGGAGGGTGGTGATCCTCAGTAAATAAATGATGAATAACTGCTGATGCTCCCGATTCTGGATTAAATGCCAGTGGTTGTAACAGGGTAGATAGGGAAATGGCTTGGTCTAGGGGTAAGGTTTGATAACTATTGCCCAAGCTGAACACGATTGTGGCAAATTCATCGGTCCAGGGGGACTTCAGGGTGAGGTTAGTGAAGCGTAAAACACTGCCAATAGTAATCCAAAATAATAGCAACAGGGGCTGAAACCAGAGACTTCTCAGGAAAGTTTTCAAAAATAGTAACCTCAATCAGCAAAGGAGCACACTTGCCAATGGAATTGAACAATGATACGACGCATTCCCCCACCTGGCCTATGGCCACGCTACGCGAACGGCTTGCCAGGTGGGGGTTAAGGAGTAATCAGTTATCTCTAGCCCAGCGCTCTATTAGTTCTCCAACGCTGATATTTGTTTCTTTGGCAGAAGCTCGCAATCTATTCCATGCCGTATCGGTCAGCATTATGGTGTGTTTTTTTTTAGTTCATCATAATAAACCGGGATTCCTCTCATCCTTTTTTGAGTTTTCTTTTGCCTTGTGCTTGACCTATCTAGAATAGCCGTATTTACTAAAAATAGAGTAGCAAAGAAACAGATGAAAACGCCAGCCAAAGTTATCCGCACCGATAAATGGAGACTCAACCCGACCACCGAGCAGCGTGTACTGCTTAGTGAGACGGTCGAGGTCTACCGTCGTGCTTGTCGGTACTTGGTTGGCATCATCTATACTCACTGGGGGGAACTTGGGGATTTAACGGCAGATCAATTGACCCCTGCCGTTGAGAAATTGATGCACAAGACTGCTAAGCGTCCTAATATCAAATATCCCCAATTCAATAAAACCTTCTATAAATTCCCTAGTTACTTACGTCGGGCTGCAATCGCATTTTCCGCTGGTCAGGTTAGTAGTTTTGTTACTCGTTATCGGGATTGGCAATCAGGAAGTAGAAAAAGAAAGGACGCCAAGCCTCCAAGACTGAATGCAAGTACCGGTTGTTATCCATCCCTCTACAAAGGGCAGTGCTATAAACTACATGGTTTCAATACAGTAGAAGTTAAGGTCTTTAATGGCTCTGATTGGATCTGGACTGATGTTCATATCACCGGTTTAAGAGAGCGTCACTTGGTAGCATCTAACAAGATGATGTCTCCTTCTATAGTAATAAACAATCGGGGGTATTACCTGTCAGTTCCATTTACCTGTAAGCCAGAAAAAAGAAAACCAGAGGCAAATGTTACAGCAGTCGATCTAGGAATCAACACAACAGCCACAATAGCAGTCGTAACTCACAGCGGAACTGTAATCCATGCTGAATTCGTTCATCCTGGAAGAGACATAGACCGCCGAGATAAAAGACTAAAGTCCGTATCTACACGGGCATCATTGACCATGGGTAAAGGCGGGAAACTCC
>NZ_JAAHFV010000143.1:0-15056 GCF_010672755.1 Moorena sp. SIO1F2 | reverse complement strand
CCTTCAACCTTCAACCAAATAACCTTCAACCTGTAACCTTGGCCTTTCGGCCACGCGCTTCGCAGCAAAGCGGGACGAAGTCCATCGCGTTAAACCTTTAACTAGTGAACTAGTGAACTAGCTCAACACCTATCTGACATCCACATGGGTAGTGGCTTCTCCCATGGACGAATCAACCCTGCTACTGGAATCAACACACGTTTAGAAGATTTTGTCAATACCCTAGCTAAATGTATTGACCGAGCCATTGCCGAACCTGTGGATTTAGTTCTTTTTGGCGGTGATGCCTTTCCCGATGCCACACCACCACCCTATGTTCAACAAGCCTTTGCCAATCAATTTCGCCGCTTAGTAGATGCAAACATTCCTACAGTTTTACTAGTAGGAAATCACGACCAACACTCCCAAGGACAAGGAGGTGCTAGCTTATGTATTTATCGCACCTTAGGCGTGCCTGGATTTGTAGTAGGGGATAGCATCGAAACTCATAAGATTCAAACCGACAATGGTTTGGTACAGGTAATTACTCTACCGTGGCTAACCAACTCCACCCTTCTCAGTCGCCCAGACACCGAAGGTCTAACCCTAGCCGAGGTTAACCAACTCCTGATCTCACGGCTTGAGCCAATCTTAGAAGCAGAAATTCGTCAACTTGACCCAAACCTGCCAACGGTCTTGTTAGGTCATTTAATGGCAGACCAAGCTAGATTTGGTGCAGAGCGCTTCCTCGCAGTTGGTAAAGGTTTTACTATTCCGCTCTCGCTGCTGACTCGACCCTGCTTTGATTATGTAGCTTTAGGACACATCCACCATCACCAGAATCTCAACCACTCCAATGACCCTCCAGTCATTTACCCTGGCAGCATTGAGCGGGTCGATTTCAGTGAAGAGAAGGAAGACAAAGGTTATGTCATGATTGAGCTGTCCAAAGGTCACGTTCAGTGGGAATTTTGTCCCTTGTCAGTACGACCCTTCCGTACCATTGAGGTCAACCTTGCTGAAGCAGATGATCCCCAAAGTACTTTACTAAACGCTATTGGTAACGAAACTATTAAAGACGCTATAGTCCGGCTGATTTACAAGCTACGTTCTGAGCAGCTCGACCTAATTGACAATACTGCCATACATGAATCCTTGAGGCCAGCCCACCACTATACCATTCGTCCAGAATTAGTCAGCCAGCTAGCTCGTCCCCGCTTGCCGGAACTGGGTATAGGTAACAGTATTGATCCCATGGATGCCTTATCTACATATCTAGAAAATCGGCAAGACCTCAGAGATATTGCTGGAGATATGCTAGAAGCTGCAGAATGCTTATTAGAAAAAAATCGGTAATTGGTAATTAGCTCTTCGCAGGAAAACTGCCACCAATGAAGTGAACATCACTGAAGGTTTCGTTCGCGTAGCGTGACCGTAGGTCAATCCACAGACGAGCGCCACAATCGAGTGGGTGATCTGGCTGATAGACAATCCGACATGGACCGAGGATTTCTACCTCGTTTCCGTTTAGATTGTTGCCGCTTCGTTTTACTGAAATCACTGGCTTCCGGTCTTTGGGACTTTTGTGCATATTCGAGCCAATGTGATTACGGTTGACATTGATCTTAGCTAGAGCAGGAGGACGATTTTTAAGCCATTTACCCTTTGGGCCACGTCTACCTTTGGTAATTTGAGGCAGATGAGTGAACTACCCCAACCTACTACGTAGAGGTTGGGGCTTCCAGTTTCACGGAAGAATGCCTTAACTTGGACGGGCGTCCACGTCTTGGTCTTACTTGTTCTCCACTGGCGTTGACCTCCCCCGTCCCAGAGGAGGATAGCATTCTGATACCTTCTGCTCTGATATTTTTTGCTGCATTACCATCCCTATCATGATGAGTCCCACAACTTGGGCAAATCCAAGCCCTTATATCTAGTGGCAACTCTTTTATTCGGTAATGACAATTAGAACATGTCTTGGAACTAGGGAACCATCGGTCTATCTCAACCAGTACTTTTCCCTCTTTTTCACATTTATAAGACAGGAAGTTTACAAAAGTCCCCCAGCTTAGATCAGATATTGCCTTAGCTAATTTATGGTTACGTTCGCGAAGCGTGCGCGTAGCGCACAGCATGCCCTTGACATTCAGGTTCTCAACTACTATTACTTGGTTGTCATCAACTATTTTTCTGGATAGTTTATGTAAGTAGTCTTGGCGGACATTTCCGATATGTTCATATACCTTAGCTACAATCTTTCTGGCTTTTTTACGTCCATTGCTTCCCTTTTTCTTTCGGGCGGCAATACGCTGTTTTTTGGCTAATTTTCGTTCGTATTTAGCTAGGTGTCTGGGATTACCAAACTTAGAGGTCTTTTTGCCATCGTAAGTGATCGCAAAATCCTTGATACCCAAATCAATGCCAATCACCTTCCCGTCGGTGGATGGCTTTATATCGTCCGACTCATACTCCATCAACACAGAAGCGTAATACTTACCAGATGGAGTTTTGCTAACTGTGACAGTTTTAATTTCCCCGTCTAGTTCTCTGTGAATTTTAGCCTTGATAACACCCAGTTTTCCGGGGAATTTTAAGCAGTAACCTACTTGTTTGACGTATTGTGGATACTGGATTGATTGGCGATGATGGAATGATTTGAACCTAGGATATTTAGCCCTGCCCTCAAAAAAGTTTTGATAGGCACGACTAAGGTTGAGACTTACAGATTGTAAAACCTGAGAATAACAGTCTTTTAGCCAAACAGTTTTTTCATCTTTTTTGAGTTTTGGCAACATAGAATTGAGCGCAGACCGAGACAACCCTTTGCCGGTTTCCTTGTAAGTCTCTATACACTGATTTAATGCATAGTTCCACCACCAACGAGCACAACCAAAATGTTGAGCAAGTATCTGAACTTGCTCCTGCGTGGGGTAAATTCTGACTTTTACGGCTTGATGGTTCACTGTCTTTGCACTCATCCATCGACCTTATATATCATAATATATACTTTGTGGTAAATTATCAAGTTCCGTTAATTCCTTGTTCGCGTAGCGTGGCCTACGGCCAGGGGTCTATCCACCCCCACCCTAAATAGGGATGGGGAATTTCGACCCCTCAAACTCCCCTATTCGTTAAAAAAAATTTTCCAATAAAACTAGTAAGTAGTCGGACAAAAGTTTTGGGTGCTGTATAAAGTTTTGTAAATATCGGCCAAACCTTTTGGGGTAATGGTTACAAGAATTTTACAGTTTTTGAGACAGTACCGTTTATTTATGTCCGACTACATATAACAGAAAAATTTGTGGAATGCCAAATCATGGGGTTATATTAATTAATGCATCAGCCCTCAGCACTCAGAAGATTCCCTGAATAACATTGAGTGTAATTAGGGCTATCATTAGACAAATCAGGTCAGTTGGAATAATTGGTTGGGACTTCCCTAATAGCTAAAAATGGCAATCAGTGCTACTGTAGGATGCCATACTGTTGCGCTAGTTATCCTACATGGTTGAATCAATACCTAAGAAAAACTACCGTGAAGATTCAGGGTCAGCCATCGTAGGCTTCACAGGTCAACAGTTTCAGCAACAGCTGCTTGACAAAACCTGAGTAGACATCTGTTCTAACTCCTGATTAACCTGATGGTTTGTGCAGCATAACTGGTAACGCTCCTAACACCTGATGCAATGACAGCACTGCCTATTCCCCACCAACCCTCAAGTTCAACCAATAGCACCAGCTCCTATGCTGCTGCTAAGAAAAACCCTGTGTCCACCCTCAAAGAACTGGTGGCACGTCTTTATCGAGAACAGCACAAGGTTCAAGATTTGTTAAGCTCATTGGGGTTTGCCTTACGCAGCTTCAACAATCTCAATCAGTTTTTAGAGTTAATTCCTCTAATGGCAGCACGGGTCAGTGATGCCGATGGGGGAGCTTTAATCTTGTTCAATCGAGATGGTCAGGTACAACGCTCTGACCTACACTACCAGAACCCTCAGGTGGGTCAGACTATTCGTAAAGCGATAGAAAAGACCACCCGCCAAGTTACGAGTCCTAATGGCCAAGGGGGGAATTCTCAGCACACACCAACCTCTTTGAAACTGGTTCAGGCATCCTTTGATAAACTCTTGAGGGATTATCTTGAACCCAATATCAAACTTTTTAGTCTTCCCATTCTGGTTAAAAATGCTGAACAAGGACATTTGTATATCTTTAGCCATGACCCACAATATAACTGGACACCGACACGACAGAAGTTGGTAAGGTTAGTGGCTGACCAAACTGCAGTAGCGATCGCTAATGATGAACTTAAAGTTGAGCTACGCCATAAAGAACGCTTAGATCGAGAGTTAGAAATTGGTGCCGATATCCAAATCCGCCTACTACCGCGCCAATGCCCTGAAATTGAAGGTGTGGAATTAGCGGCTTTCTGTAAAACCGCTAACCGTGTCGGAGGTGACTACTACGATTTCATTCCCACCAACTACGACCAGCTCGGACCCAAAAACTCCGGGGATGGTAACGTCACTGATGAGCACAGCGCTTATTTACCTTGGAGCATTGTGATTGGTGATGTGATGGGCAAAGGGGTTCCGGCTGGGTTGATTATGACCATGACCAGGGGAATGCTGCGGGCAGAAGTACTAAACGGTCACTCCCCTGCACGCATTCTCGAACACTTGAATCGGGTTATGTATGTTGACTTGGAAAATTCCCATCGGTTCGTTACCCTGTTTTATTCTGAGTACGACCCCAAAACCAAGATTTTGTCCTATAGTAATGCCGCTCACAATCCCCCGTTGTTGTGGCAGGCATCAACCCGTTCTATCAAACCCTTGGATACCGCAGGGATGCTGATTGGTTTAGAAGTTGATTCTCAATACGAAGACTCTCAAGTGCAGCTCGATTCAGGGGACACCATTATTTACTACACTGATGGGGTGACCGAGGCAGCCAATCTCAATGGCAATCGCTTTGATGAGGAAAATCTCACCCAAAGCTTCCAGTGGGCCTGTGAACATAGTCATAGTGCTCAGGAAATTTTAGATTACCTATTTGAGCAAGTTCAGCAGTTTACTGGTACAACAACTAACGGAGATGATATGACACTGGTCGTAATGCAGGTAAAATCAAGGTTTCACTAAAAGATTTAAGGTATAGGAAATCATAGCAATGGTGATTGTAGGCATACAAACAGTAATAGTTCCGTTCTTATGCATTAGCGATTGGACTGATGTCTTGGGATGGCTGAACTCTCAGTTACCCATCGATGGGCTAGTTTTGGCTCAAACTATTGAAGATCCAGATGTACTTGGTCAAATCAAGACGGCCTGGCAAAACTTTATTGATTCTGGTCAGGCTGCAGCGCTGGTGATTGGCTTAGTTGTTGGTTACTTATTCAGAAATCTAACTTCGTTTAACTAAGGGAGTTGCGTGTAAAAAAAATACCAATTAAAGTAGGGTGGGCAAAGTTATAGCAGTCGAAGGAAAGCTTAAGACATATTTCTACTCCCTGCTCCCTACTCCCTGCTCCCTTTCAATCCAAATACTCTGTCCTAAACTATACTTCGGTTGCTATATCTTATCTAGAAGACTCATTTGAACCAAAATGTTTTTGCCCACCCTACAAGCTAAATCTAACTTCGTTTAACTCGTCTTTTGTCCTTTATCTTGTTTCCAAAACTGTGACTGAGCAAAAAACCTGGAGTCAGCGATTTGAATCAGCGTTACATCCAGCAATTGCTTGCTTCAATGCCAGTATCGGCTTTGATATAGAACTGATTGAGTATGACATTACTGGTTCTGTGGCTCATGCCAAGATGCTTGCCCATACTGGCATTATTTCTGAGTCGGAAGCTCAGCAGCTAGTAGCTGGCTTAGAACAAATCCGCTCAGAATACCACCAAGGAAAATTTAACCCTGGTGTTGATGCGGAGGATGTACACTTAGCTGTAGAACGCCGCCTTACTGATATTGTGGGTGATGTTGGCAAGAAGCTACATACAGCGCGATCGCGTAATGACCAAGTTGGTACGGATACCCGACTCTACCTCCGGGAGCAGATTGATCAGATTCGTAGCCAGTTACGTCACTTCCAAGAGGTCTTGCTCAATCTTGCCAAAGCTCATGTTGAAACCCTGATTCCTGGCTATACTCACCTGCAACGGGCTCAGCCAGTCAGTTTAGCCCATCACCTGTTAGCTTACGTAGAAATGCTAGAGCGGGACTGGCAGCGTTTAGGGGAAATCCGACGGCGGGTGAATATCTCACCCCTCGGTTGTGGAGCCTTAGCAGGGACTACCTTCCCCATTGACCGACATCATACCGCAGAAACCTTGCATTTTGAAGGAATTTATGGTAATAGCCTCGATGGAGTAAGCGATCGCGACTTTGCCATTGAATTCCTCTGTGCTGCCAGTTTGATCATGGTACATCTGAGCCGATTGTCAGAGGAAATCATTCTCTGGTCATCTCAGGAATTTGGCTTTGTTACTCTCCTGGATAGTTGTGCTACTGGTTCTAGCATCATGCCCCAAAAGAAAAATCCTGATGTTCCCGAACTGGTACGAGGTAAGACTGGTCGTGTCTTTGGTCATCTACAAGGGTTGTTAGTTTTGATGAAAGGGCTACCTTTGGCTTACAACAAAGACTTGCAAGAAGACAAAGAAGCACTGTTTGATAGCGTTAACACTATCAAAGCCTGTATGGAAGCCATGACCATTCTCTGGCAGGAAGGGTTAGAATTTCGTACCGAACGTTTAGCATCAGCAGTTACTGAAGATTTCTCTAACGCTACCGATGTCGCTGACTATTTAGCCTCAAAAGGGGTTCCGTTTCGGGAAGCCTACAATCTGGTGGGTAAGGTGGTCAGAGGTTGTTTGGGATCCGGGAAGTTACTGAAGGATTTGAGCCTCGAACAGTGGCAAGCGTTGCATCCAGCCTTTGCAGAGGATATTTATCAAGCCATTGCCCCTACTCAAGTAGTAGCTCGTCGGAATAGTTATGGTGGCACTGGTTTTGACCAGGTTAGGCGAGGGATTCAGGATGCATGCGATCGCCTAATTTCTAATAATGATTGATCGCTAATTTATCTCTAATCTTAGATCTTGTCGTTCGCTAGCCAACGCCCTTCGGGCTAATCGCGTAGCGTGACCGTAGGTCAATCTTGCACCAGTACAAAACTACTTAATAATAGGGAAGTTAGGAGCGGGAAACTTCGGATCAGAAGTAAGATTTTTTAGTTAGTTTTTGGCTTAAAACATACTTTGACTTTTGTTTATTCCAATAACATAACCGATACTTTTTAGCTACCAAAGTCTACCAAGATAAACTTTAGCCCGCCAATGCAAGATGCTTTCACATCCAGGGGGTATCTCCGCTCTGACGGAATATCCCGCGAGCGCCATAAAAATGTCAACATATTTGGTTCCACCGGGATTACAGCGCAACTATTAAACCCTTGGTTTTCGGCTTTAATTTAAGTTACATAATAATCCCTGTCGGTGTTACCCTAATTTAAGTCTAACAAATAATAAGAGTTTTTGGTAGACTCTGCGACATTTTCTCTAGCTGTTTACTAACCTTGACTTATTCTGATTCGAAGCTCCTGACTCGATACTCCTAAATTTTCTAAATCGACTTTCTACATCGACAGTCGTTAATCAACTCGGGTAGCTACCTCATCGGATGTAAGGAGTCAGTTATCAGCTGACTCCTTACATCGCACCAGTACCACCTTGGTAATTATCCTGGTTAGTTTCTGTTGTTGTTTCCTCCGACTTAGGAGGTTTGCTACCGTACCGTCTATTTTTGGAAAAACGGCCCGTATTACGCTTGGATTTCCGAAACTTACGGGCGTAAGCTTGATTCCGCTGCGCCTTTTCCTTTTTTAGATTGCGGCGCTTTGCCATGTCTACCTCATTGATAAAAAAACAAAAACACTATCAAACCCAAGTCTTACAATAAATTCAGCTTGGTTTATTTAAGTTACCCATGTGACCCAAGGGAAAGTCAAATAGTTATTTGACCACACCAGACTTCTTGATTGTCCTCGAAGCCTACTGTTTCTAGAACTGACTGCGACTACGATTTCCTCGATTGTTGTCGTTGTCGTTAGTCTTTGGTCTAGCTTTACGGACGCGCATATAACGTCCCATCCATTGTGCACCATCTAGCTCAGCAATAGCCGAATCTTCCTCATCCGGTGTCCCCATATCAACAAAAGCGAATCCACGCCCTTGACCGGTTTCCCTATCTTTAGGAACTGCTACTTTTGATACTGTACCATAATCCTCAAATACTTCCTGTAGGTTTTGAGAGGTAACCTGATAATCTAGGTTGCCAATGTATATAGTCATTTAGAGTTGTCCATCTGATCGAACATGTTCAGATGAAGGTCGGTGAGAGGGCGAAGCACTGGTGCATATCTACCCTGGTTATTACAGCGATGCAGCACCTTCATCAGGGGGTTTCCGACCCTCGCGCTTTGCATCAAGACAGATATTTAAACACAAGTGCTTTGCCTGTGAACCGGTCAGGTATTCCTTAGGCTCCTAGCTGTTAACTACTCAGACGTTCAACGTTGAATTGCATCACAATGGACTTTTCAATCACTGACGTTACCGAACTTGCATCCATAATGTCTATCATAGCAGTCAGTAAAAGCAACACACACACTCAACAGCCCTATCATCACATGAGAAGATTATGGCAATTTGTCCAAACCGTTATCGGGATTATATTTCGACATCCTATTACCGGTACGAGCATCATTCCACTCTTGCCGGATGGGCGAATTGTGCTAGTTCGACGTCGTGACAATGGTAAGTGGGCTCTACCAGGAGGGATGGTTAACTGGGGTCAAGATATTCCAACGACTATCGAACGGGAATTATTCGAGGAAACTGGACTTGAGTTGCTCAAGATTCGCCAGTTAGTTGGGGTTTACTCAGCACCAGGAAGAGACCCCAGAGTCCATTCTATCTGTATTCTGGTAGAAGCCGATGTCAACGGAACTATGGAGGTACAGGACGTATTGGAAATTAGTGAAGTCAAGGCGTTTGATCCCGAAGCTATCCCTAAGGGAAACCTCAGCCATGACCATGACCGCCAGTTACAGGACTATTTTGAGGGTAATATCACTGTTGCTTAATTCCCCATTCCCCACAACAGTTACCGCAGCAACTAACTACCAACCACTGACAACATTCCCCAAAAGATTAAGTAAGGATCAACAATAATCTGAGCCGCTATTCCAGGAAATTGGGATTGGAGATAAGTAACTAACTGCTCAGAGTCACCACCAGTCAGAGCAATCAGGCTCTTGGGAAACTGCCTTTGCCAATCCTCAATAAAATCCCGGATACTAGCCAATACTGTATAGACAACACCACTTGCTATTGCCTCTGATGTCTCCAGTGACCAACGCTTTGGTAACTGAGCTGGTAGTTCAATCGCAGGTAATGCTCCAGTTTTTTGTGCTAGAGACTGTAACTGTAATCCCAATCCTGGTAAGATAGCTCCTCCGATTAGCTGTAGGTTTTGGTTAGCCCCAGTAAAGGTTAGAGCAGTACCAGCATCAATAACTAAAACTGGATAACTATACCTATTACCAGCACCAAATACGGCCAAGGCGCGGTCAATGCCTAGGGTGGGATATAGTCCGCAAAGGGGTAAATCTGCCAGGGTCACTACTGTAGTATCGGAATAGTTTTGCCAGAGTGCTGTTTGGGCAGGTACTACTGAAGCGATGTAAAGGGGTAATGGCTTGGATGGGTCTGTCCCCTGAGCTGCTAACTGGGGTGGGAAAATTTCCGCTGAGATTACATTAGACCTCCAGTCCTTGATTAACTGCTCTACAGCTGCTGGGGTTAGATGGTTGGTATCCCAGGCTTTTTTCAGGGTGTTATCCACAAACCAAGCCCAATGTAGCCGGGAATTGCCAATCACTAATCCTAAAAAGCTGTTTGCCTTAGTTGTCATATAGCAGTTATCAATTCGGTGAAGTACAAATTACTGGGTTAATGGGAGTCGGGAGTCGGGAGTCGGGGAAATAAATTTGCCTTTTGCCTTTTTCTTTGCCTAATCGATTCTAGATTTCTTTTTTTGGGAAGACTAGTCACAGTGGGAAAAAATCCCTGTTCCGGAAGAGAAAACGGTCAAGTCATCATTGACGTTATCCCTGAACTAGAACGAATCATTGGCAAACAGTCTCCTGTGCCAGAACTATCAGCTGGTGCAGCACAAAATCGTTTTAATCGACTGTTCCAGAAATTCATCCAAGTCTTCACTACTGCTGAGCATCCCTAAAGCATTGACCATGAATAGCTGATAGCTGGCAAGGGTAGCATGAGCCTAGGGCGTTAGCTATCAGCTATTGGTAGTGACTGAACCATAATAAATCCTAAATCAGAGCAATAGCATATCCTAATCCAGCTTTCGCAAATATTTGTGTAAAAATAAAGAAAAGTTACATAACTTAAAAATAGCGGATAAAGGAGTAAAGGGATGGTAGTACTCACTGACCGGGTTCAAAAGCGGCTAACCATAGAGACTAGCGAGATTGCTCCAGATACCACAACTATTCGTTCTTTGGATTGGGATCGCGATCGCTTCGACATCGAATTTGGACTACAAAACGGCACCACGTACAACTCGTATCTGATTCGGGGCGAGAAAATTGCCTTGGTCGATACGTCCCATGAAAAATTCCGCCAGCTATATTTAGATACTCTAACCGGACTAATTAACCCTACCGATATTGATTACTTAATTATCAGCCATACCGAACCAGACCACAGTGGGTTAGTTAAAGATATCCTTGCACTGGCTCCAGATATTACTGTGGTTGGTTCAAAAGTGGCGATTCAGTTTCTGGAAGACTTTGTACACCAACCGTTTCAGCGGCAAATTGTCAAAAGTGGTAATCAGCTGGATTTGGGCAATGGGCATATCCTGGATTTTGTTAATGCCCCTAATCTCCATTGGCCCGACACCATGCTCACTTACGATGCCGGGACTAAGGTGCTGTATACTTGTGATGTATTTGGCATGCACTATTGCTCTGCTAGCACCTATGATGACAACCTCAGCGCTATCGAAGCAGATTATCGATTTTACTACGAATGCCTGATGGCTCCCAACGCCCGTTCAGTGCTATCTGCTCTCAAGCGGATGGACAAGTTGGGAGAGGTGACTACTGTTGCTAATGGTCATGGTCCTCTACTGCGCCACAATGTAGAACAACTGGTAGGAAATTACCGCGACTGGAGTCAAGCTAAGGCCAAGGCAGAAAAATCGGTTGTTGTGTTTTATGTCTCAGATTATGGCTATAGCGATCGCATTTCTCAAGCCATAGCCCTAGGCATTACCAAAACTGAGATTGCTGTGGAGATGATGGACCTCAAATCCGCTGACCCCCAAGAGGTTCAAGAAGCTGTTAACCGTGCTGCTGGCATAGTGATTGGCATGCCTCCAACCACAAACAGCACCACTACAGCAGCAGTTAGCACGGTACTTGCTGCGGTCAAATCCAAGCAATCCGTTGGTCTGTTTGAATCCTATGGCGAAGATGACGAACCGATTGACCCCCTACGCAGTCAATTTAGAAGCCTAGGACTCAAAGAAGCCTTTCCTGCGATTCGGATCAAAGACACTCCTAGTGAAACCATTTACAAGCTTTGTGAAGAAGCTGGTACTGACATGGGGCAATGGCTGAGTCGCGATCGCTTGATCAAGAACATGAAATCCCTAGATACAGACCTAGACAAAGCCCTAGGTCGTCTCAGTGGTGGATTGTACATCATCACCGCTAAGAAAGGGGATGTCAAGAGTGCCATGTTAGCCTCTTGGGTGAGCCAAGCTAGCTTCGAGCCTCTCGGTTTCACTATTGCTGTAGCCAAAGACCGGGCGATTGAATCCTTGATGCAAGTGGGAGACCGCTTTGTACTCAATGTACTCGAAGAAGGCAACTACCAAGATTTAATGAAACACTTCCTCAAGCGCTTCAAACCTGGTGCTGACCGCTTTGCAGGGGTGAATACACAAACAGCACAAAACGGTTCCCCGATTCTGAGCGATGCCCTAGCCTATCTAGAGTGTAAAGTTACTACCCGTATGGAGTGTAGTGATCATTGGATTGTTTACTCTACCGTTGAGACCGGACGGGTTTCTAAGCCAGAGTCTCTGACTGCTATCCACCATCGGAAAGTGGGAAATCATTACTAAACATTAGGTTAATTGGTTGAATTGTTGAAGGTTGGTTTGTTGAAGGTTGAAGGTTGTTCGCGTAGCGTGGCCGAAAGGCCAAGGTTGAAGGTTGTTCGCGTAGCGTGGCCGAAAGGCCAAGGTGGGATTGTTGAAGGTTGTTCGCGTAGCGTGGCCGAAAGGCCAAGGTGGGTTTGTTGAAGGTTGTTCGCGTAGCGTGGCCGAAAGGCCAAGGTGGGATTGTTGAAGGTGGGATTGTTGAAGGTTGAATTGTTGAAGGTTGAATTGTTGAAGGTTGTTCGCGTAGCGTGGCCGAAAGGCCAAGGTGGGATTGTTGAAGGTTGTTCGCGTAGCGTGGCCGAAAGGCCAAGGTGGGTTTGTTGAAGGTTGTTCGCGTAGCGTGGCCGAAAGGCCAAGGTGGGATTGTTGAAGGTTAAAGGTTGAATTGTTGAAGGTTGATTGGTTGAAGGTTGAAGGTTGTTCGCGTAGCGTGGCCGAAAGGCCAAGGTTGAATTGTTGAAGGTTGATTGGTTGAAGGTTGAAGGTTGTTTTGATAAGAATATAACCGATTAACTTGAAACCGATTAACTTGAAACCGATTAACCCTAAACCGATTAACCTTAAACATTAAACAAAATAACCTGTCACCTTAAACCAAATAACCTTCAATCAAATAACCTGTCACCTTCAATCAAATAACCTTGGCCTTTCGGCTACGCTACGCGAACAACCTTCAAGCAAATAACCTTCAAGCAAATAACCTTCAAGCAAATAACCTTAAACAAAATAACCTTCAACCTTAAACAAAATAACCTTCAACCTTAAACCAAATAACCTTCAACCTTAAACCAAATAACCTTCAACAAAATAACCTTAAACAAAATAACCTGAACCCATGAACAATACAAAACCCCGTGACGTCCAACCCCTGCATATTGCGACCGATACGATCATATTGCGATCGCGTACTTGGGACCGGCTCAAATTTGAAATCGAATATGCCTTGCAACGAGGCACCACTGCTAATTCTTTTCTAATTCGAGCTGATAAAATCGCCCTATTTGATCCACCAGGAGAATCCTTTACAGAGGTGTTTCTAAAAGCATTACAAGAACGCCTTGACCCGAAGCTGATCGATTACGTCATCCTCGGTCACCTCAATCCCAATCGCCTGGTTACTCTGAATGCTCTGCTCAAACTTGCTCCTGAGATTACCTTTGTTTGCTCCAATCCTGGTGCTAAATCTTTGCGTACTCTGTTTGAGAAACTAGAGGATAAAGCTATTCCAGAACAGGAGCTCAAAATCCTGGTGATGAAAGGGGATGATACTCTCGATTTAGGTGAAGGTCACATCCTAGATTTTATCCCTACCCCTAATCCCCGTTTCCCTGATCAGCTTTGTACCTACGATCCTAAAACTCAAATCCTATTTACAGATAAATTATTTGGTGCTCATGTCTGTGGAGACCAGGTAATGGATGAAGGTTGGAAGGTTTATAACGAAGACCGACGCTATTATTTTGATTGCCTGATGGCACCCCACGCCCGACAGGTGGAAACAGCTTTAGCTAAATTAGCAGACTTTGATGCTAAGCTTTATGCTACCGGTCACGGACCCTTGGTGCGCTATGGCTTTCAAGAACTAACTGAGTCCTATGGGAAATGGAGTAAGCAACAACAAGCTCAAGAGGCCAATGTTGCCCTAATTTATGCCTCAGCTTACGGCAATACTGGAGCGATTGCCCAAGCGATCGCACGAGGTATCACTAAAGCTGGTGTATCGGTAGAATCCCTGAACTGTGAAGCAGCTGAACCGGAAGAGATTGGAGCTGCTGTCGAGAAAGCAGACGGATTTATCATGGGTTCTCCTACCCTAGGAGGTCACGCACCAACCCAGGTTCAAACCGCTTTGGGTATGGTTTTATCTAGCGCTACGAAAACTAAGCTAGCGGGTGTTTTTGGTTCCTATGGCTGGAGTGGGGAAGCCATTGACCTATTAGAAAATAAGTTCCGGGATGCGGGTTACAAGTTTGGCTTTGAGACGATTCGGGTGAAATTTAAGCCTACAGACAAAGACCTCAAATACTGTGAAGAAGCTGGTACAGATTTTGCTCAAGCCCTGAAAAAAGCCAAAAAAGCCCGGAAACCTAAGCAACCTGCTGGTGAGTCTTCTGCTGCCCGCACTGAGCAAGCGGTGGGACGGTTGATTGGTTCGTTGTGTGTTGTGACTACTAAACAACAAGACCTGACCGGAGCGATGCTAGCTTCCTGGGTATCTCAAGCTACCTTTACCCCTCCAGGATTAACCGTAGCGGTAGCTAAAGAACGAGCCATTGAGTCTTTGATGCACAGTGGGGATAACTTTGTATTGAATGTGTTAGAAGATGGGAAACATTTACCCTTGATGAAGCAGTTTATCAAACCCTTTGGCCCTGGTGAAGAACGATTTGGTGGGATAAAGATCGAAGAAGCAGAAAATGGTTGTCCAATTATAAGTGATGCCCTAGCTTATTTGGAATGTACTGTAGAAAATCGGATGGAATGTGGTGACCACTGGCTAGTTTATGGGGTAGTTAAAAATGGGAAGGTGCTATCTGATGGAGTAACTGCCCTGCATCATCGTAAGTCGGGAACCTATTATTAGGTTTAATCCAGAAGTATTGAACATTCTAAATATTCAATACTTCTGGATAATTCGCTCCAAGTGATCGAAAAATTGTCTTGATTAGTTCTGAAAAAAAAATTGCAAAACCCAGACTATATAAGGATTATAGTTGAGCTTGTCCGCCATCAACACTGGGAGTAGTTTCAACTAGCTGTTATAATATTTCGGTAGCCAAGGACTAATCACAATGAAGTCTAAACTCAAATAA